>JAJAYN010000028.1 GCA_026786225.1 Burkholderiales bacterium
AATCCGGACGCAAAGTGAGTTTGATCGGTTGGAGTCTCGGCGGCATCTACGCGCGCGAATTCGCCAAGGCACTGCCGGATCAGGTGCGCAGTGTGATTACATTGGGTACGCCGTTCGCCGGCGACCCCAAGGCCACCAACGCATGGCGCGTTTATGAATTTGCCAGCGGGCATAAGATCGACGATCACGATATGCTTGAGCAATTGAAGATCGCGCCGCCTATGCCAACTACGTCGATTTTCAGTCGCACCGACGGCGTCGTGGCGTGGCCGCTATCGATGCAGAAAGAATCAAAGCGAACCGAGAATATCGAAGTCAATGCGAGCCATGTCGGGCTGGGCTTCAATCCGCTGGCGCTATATGCGGTGGCAGATCGCCTGGCGCAGGAAGAAGGCAAGTGGCAAAAATTTCATCGCGATGGCTGGCGGGAATGGTTTTACAAGGATCATGCACGGCCTTCGAATCAATATTTCTGAATCGTTGGATCAATTGAAATAAGGATTGCCGTGCCCAACATCGATGCCAACGGACTTTCGCTTCACTACGAATCGCTGGGCAACGAATCCGATCCGCCCATCCTGTTGATCATGGGCCTCGCGGTGCAGATGATCCTTTGGCCCGACGCGTTTTGCCAGATGCTGGTCGACAAAGGATTTCGCGTAATTCGCTTCGACTATCGTGATGTCGGTCTCTCCACGCATCTCGATCACCTTGGTGTGCCGAATGTCCCGGTTGAGTACGCGAAATTCATGCTGCGTCTACCAATGAAGGCGGCATATCTGATCGACGACATGGCCGCAGACACTGCTGCACTGATCGACGCGCTTGCGCTAAAACGTCCGCATGTCGTCGGCGCATCGATGGGCGGCATGATTGCGCAGAATCTGGCCGCAAACTATCCCGATAAAGTCGCCAGCCTCACCTCCATCATGTCCACCACCGGCCGCCGCAGCCTGCCGAAGCCGACATGGAAAACCATGCGCGCGATCATGCAGCCGCCAGCGAAGCGTGGCGATACGCAGGGTGCGATTGATCGCATGGTCAAAGTATTTGACGTCATCAGCAGTAAAACCTATCCGCCCGATCCTGCTTACATGCGCGAATTTTGCACTCGCCACATCGCGCGCGCGAATTACCCGCAGGGTGGGGCAAGACAACTGATGGCTATCGCCGCCAGTGATGACCGTACCTATACCGTTCGCAAGATCAAGGCACCGACGCTGGTGATACACGGCGACGAAGACAAACTGGTGTCGCCGGTCTGCGGCATGGAAACCGCGCGGGAAATTGTCTACGGCGGCGGCAAGGCGAAAATAAGCATCGTCAAGGGCATGGCGCACGATTTTCCGGCACCATTGTTGTCGCAGCTTGCTGCAGAAATTGCGGCACATTGCGGCGCGTTTGCGAGCGATTGAGCATCCTTTGATGTTTATGCATGGCGAATTTGTCGAGATGTGCTGTCCGTTTCGTTGCGTCCCCGCCTGAAGGCACCGATGTTTGCGGGGTTCAGCAAGCAGCGGCTGCGTGCCAACAATGTGGAGATCAATACATTGATCGGTGGTGTCGGACCGCCGCTGTTGTTATTGCACGGCTACCCGCAATCGCACCTCATCTGGCATCGCGTCGCCCCTGAGCTTGCCAGGCGCTTCACGGTGGTGGCAACAGATTTGCGCGGTTATGGCGCAAGCTAAAAACCGGTTGGTCTGGCCGACCATTCGAATTACAGCAAACGCGAAATGGCAAAGGATCAGGTTGAGGTGATGCGTCAGTTGGGCTTCGAAACTTTCGATCTTTGTGGCCATGATCGTGGCGCGCGCGTCTCACACCGCCTTGCCGTCGATCATCCTGATGCAGTAAAGCGCCTGATGCTGCTCGACATATCACCCACGCTGGCAATGTACGAACAAACCACCATGGACTTCGCGCGCGCGTACTGGTGGTGGTTCTTCCTTATCCAGCCTGCGCCGTTTCCGGAATCCATGATTGCGGCTGCGCCGGAAACATATCTGCAAAAGAAAATTGGCTGGGGCCATGCAGGCATGTCTGCCTTCACAGCGGAAACGTACGCCGCCTACCTTTCGCATGTGAGCGACCCTGCCACCATGCACGCCATGTGTGAGGACTATCGTGCTGCGGCATCGATCGATCTGGAGCATGATCGCGCCGACCGCGCAGCAGGCCGGAAAATTGTCTGCCCCGTGAATGTGCTGTGGGGTGAATTTGGTGTCGTGAACCGCTGCTTCAAGCCCGTTGAAGACTGGCAGCGTGTGGCTGGGGACGTGCAGGGCCATACGCTGCCGTGCGGGCATTACATCCCTGAAGAAGCGCCCGCGCCGCTGCTGTCGGAGATGGCTCGGTTCTTTTGTTAGCGCATGTTTGAATCGTCGCTGCATGAGGCGTTTAGTACGAGCACTTTGCAACGCAGAACGCCATTCCACGGACTTCCCCGGATATAAATGGCTGGATGGCCGCGCCAGTGCTGGAGTTAGGTAATTCAGGCGGCGGGCCCATTTTTTTTGTGAAGGCGCGCCAGTCCGCTCAAGGTCAAGGAGTGCTAAGCGTCACTGTGGTAAAACTCGTGCATTGAAATAATCCAGGAGCGTGTGGTGTCCAAGCACAAAATCGCCGTTATCGCAGGTGATGGCATCGGTAAGGAAGTCGTACCCGAGGGCATGCGCGTGTTGGAAGCGGTTGGGCGCAAGTTTGATCTCCAGTTCGACTTCGATGAGAAGCCATGGAGCTGTGATTACTACGCTGCGCACGGCGTGATGATGCCTGATGGTGCCCTCAATGAGATTCGCCATCACGATGCGATTTATCTGGGCGCGGTCGGTTTCCCGACGGTGCCTGATCACGTTTCGCTGTGGGGTCTGCTGATTCCGATTCGCCGCGATTTCCAGCTCTATGCGAACATTCGTCCGGTACGCCTGATGCCCGGTGTGCCGTCGCCATTGGCAGGTCGCAAACCGGGCGATATCGATTTCTGGGTCGTGCGCGAAAATAACGAAGGCGAATATTCTTCCATCGGTGGACGGCTCTATGGCGGCACCGAGCATGAAATGTGCATGCAGCAAACCGTATTCACGCGACGCGGCGTTGATCGCATTTTAAAATTTGCGTTCGAACTGGCAAGCACGCGCAAACGTAAGCACGTGACTTCGGCGACAAAATCGAATGGCATTGCCATCACCATGCCCTACTGGGATGAGCGCTTCAAGGAAATGTCGGGCAAGTATCCGGATATTAAAACTTCCCAGTACCACATCGATATTCTTACTGCCCACTTTGTGCAGCATCCCGATTGGTTCGACGTAGTCGTGGGATCAAATCTGTTCGGCGACATTCTTTCCGACCTTGGTCCGGCGTGTACCGGGACCATCGGCATTGCACCTTCAGCGAACCTCAATCCCGAACGCGAATTTCCGTCCTGCTTTGAGCCTGTGCATGGTAGCGCACCAGATATTTTCGGCAAGGGTATTGCCAATCCCATTGGGCAGATTTGGTCGGGTGCGATGATGCTGGAGCATCTTGGGCACAAAACAGCGGGTGATGCTATTGTCGGTGCCATAGAAAAGGTATTGGGTGACGGCCCGCGCACTCGCGACATGGGCGGCACCGCCAGCACGGCGGAGGTGGGCCGCGCGATTGCGGAAGCTTTGTAGGTAGGGAATTCAGGCAGGGAATTTACGCAGCAATCAAAACCAGAATAATTCCGAGGAGAAACATCATGAAATCGATAGCGATTCGCGTAGTGCTCAAGTCTTTATTTGTTGTGGGCGTGCTGGGTGCGCTCGGCAGTGGTGATTCCTATGCAGCGTTTCCGGACAAGCCAGTCAAGTACATCATCCCATTTGCGCCGGGTGGCGAATCTGACATTGCGGGACGATTTCAACAGCTCGTGTTCAAGAAAAAATTCAATCAGGAATTGATCATCGAATCCAAGCCCGGTGCGGGCGGCGCATTGGCTTGGTCCCAAACCAATACATTTCCTGGAGATGGGTACACTTGGATGAGCACGAACTTGCCCCACCTCGTGCTTCAACCGATGGAAGGCGTGGTGCAGTACAAGACCGAGGACATTCAGAACGTGTGCTTCTATCACTACACGCCGGATGCGATTGTGGTGCGCACTGAAAGCCCGTTCAAAACTTATCAGGATGTGGTTAAGGCGGCAAAGGCGATGCCCGGCGCAGTCACCATCGCTGGCTCGGGTACAAATTCGGCGAATCACGTTGCGACCGAGCGTTTCAACGGTGTCGCCGGGGTCAAGACGACGTACGTGCCGTTCAAGGGCACCGGCGATCTCGTCGCGTCGCTAATAGGCGGGCATGTAAGCATGGCGATGTCGTACGTAACGCTGGCGATAGCCCAAAAGAGCACCACACGCATGCTTGCGGTCGCAACCGAAAATCGTCATCCGCAATTTCCGGATGTGCCAACTTTCAAAGAACTCGGCATCGACTGGGTCGATGGCGCTTACCGTGGCATCGCGTTGCCAAAATCGGCGACACCCGAGTTGAGGAAGCAGGTTTCGGATATTTGTCTTGATATCAACAAGGACCCCGATTTCAGAAAGCGCATGGCCGACGGTGGTTTTGAGCTTGTCGATATTGGCGTGGACAAAATGCAGGCATTCATGGCCGAGCGTACCAAGGCCTATACTGAAGTTGCCAAGCGTATGGGTCTGATGAAATAGGCGTCGGACTATTCGCTTCGAGCCCTTATTCCGGCAGGCGGCTAGAATCGCAAAAATAATTTGTTCATGTACGGAGGATAAATGTTAAAAAATCCAAAAGACTTCTGGTCGGGCGTGATGTTTGCGGCGATCGGATTTGCGTTCGCCATCATCGTCAAGGTTTACGAATACCCAATGGGGACACCAAGCAGGATGGGCGCTGGTTACTTCCCCTTTGTGCTTGGTAATATCATGGGCGTGCTGGGCTTGATTATCATTGGCCAGGCACTTGTTACCAAAGGCGGGCCAATCACCAAATTCGCGTGGCGACCACTTATCTGGGTGCTATCCGCATTTGTCATCTTCGGCTTAACCGCCAAGCTCGTCGGCCTTGTTATCGCGATCCTTCTGCTCGTGGTAATTTCGTCCTATGGCGGGCATGAGCACCGCTGGAAAGAGGCGATCATATCGAGCCTCATCCTCGCCGCCACGTCGGTGGCTGTGTTCGTGTACGGCTTGAAATTGCCGTTCCCGATCTGGCCCGCGTTTTTCGAATAAGGGACGACGATGGAACAACTCATCGCAAATCTTTCACTTGGTTTTGGCGTCGCCCTTACGCTGAATAACCTGATGTACTGTCTGGTCGGTTGCCTGCTCGGCACCTTGATTGGCGTGTTGCCCGGTATCGGCCCGATCGCCACCATTGCCATGTTATTGCCAGCGACGTTTACATTGCCGCCGGAATCGTCGCTGATTATGCTTGCGGGTATTTATTACGGTGCGCAGTATGGCGGTTCGACGACGGCAATCCTGATCAATATTCCCGGCGAGTCCTCCTCTGTAGTCACGGCTCTTGACGGCTATCAGATGGCCAGGCAGGGTCGAGCGGGGCCGGCGCTGGCAACGGCGGCGCTGGGTTCATTTTTTGCCGGTACCGTGGCGACCGTCCTGCTCGCTGTAGCCGCACCCCCCTTGGCGCAAATCGCATTCAAGTTTGGTCCTGCCGAGTATTTTTCATTGATGACCCTGGGCCTGATTGCTGCAGTAGTACTGGCGCACGGCTCGGTGGTGAAAGCAGTGGCCATGATTGTGCTCGGCTTGTTACTCGGGCTGGTTGGTACCGATGTCAATTCCGGTATGGCGCGATTCAGTTTCGGCATTCCAGAATTGACCGATGGCATTGGATTTGTTGCCGTCGCAATGGGTGTGTTTGGTCTCGCGGAAATCATGAAAAACCTGGAGCAGGGTGATGAAAAGCGCGAGGTTTTTCTAAGCAAAGTGACCCACTTGTGGCCATCCAAGCAGGACTTCAAGGATAGTTGGGCAGCCGTCTTGCGCGGTACTGGCTTGGGTTCGTTGCTCGGCATATTGCCGGGTGGCGGCGCGGTGCTTGCGTCATTCGCGGCCTACACGCTGGAAAAAAAAATTGGCGAAGGATTCGTCGAAATTCGGCAAGGGTGATATCCGAGGAGTAGCGGCACCGGAGTCCGCCAACAATGCGGCTGCGCAGACATCGTTCATTCCTTTGTTGACACTCGGTATTCCACCCAATCCTGTGATGGCGCTGATGGTGGGTGCGATGATTATCCAGGGGATTCAGCCCGGCCCCCAGGTAATGACAGAACGTCCGCAATTGTTTTGGGGAATGATCGCCAGCATGTGGATCGGTAACCTGATGCTGGTCGTGCTGAATCTCCCGCTGATCGGTATGTGGATAAAGCTTCTGACGGTGCCATATCGTTTGCTGTATCCGGCCATTCTGGTTTTTTGTGCCATCGGCGTGTATTCGTTGTCGAACAGCCAGTTCGATGTGGTCATTACGGCGATGTTCGGCTTTATCGGCTATTTATTTGTGAAGCTCGACTGTGAGCCTGCACCGCTGTTGTTGGGCTTCATTCTCGGACCGATGATGGAAGAAAATCTGCGCCGCGCAATGCTGCTGTCGCGGGGCGACCCAATGACATTTGTCACGCGTCCACTGTCAGCTACGCTTCTGGCTGTGTCGCTGTTGCTTCTGATCATCATTATGTTGCCGGCGATTCGCAAGAAACGCGAAGAGGCGTTTGTCGAAGACTGACGCTTCTTCGGCGTTCGACAATGAGAAACCCCGCGCTATGCGGGGTTTCTCATTGTTGTCATGATTTCCCGCTAACATCCAGTCGCAATCCAGATGCGTAAAATGGCGCTATGAGTACACCAATTCCCCCACGTAAGCCGGAACCACATGAATGTTGCGGCACTGGTTGCATTCCGTGCGTCATGGATATTTACGAAGAGGAACTCTACGAGTACGAAAAAGCGTTGAGACTCTTGGGGGCAGGCAGTGCACAACCTGCTGCGCTATCAGCAGGGCCAATGGTTCAAGCCGTGAATACGACGTTCGATCCGGTGTGAACCCGGCATCTATCGATTAGTGCCTTCACGCGACCACACTGGCGGGTCCAGAAGTCTTTGTCCGGTGGGGCTCAAAAAGACGCAAGCGGATAAAGGCGAACCGCGTCCCTGTGGGGAAAGAACTGAGAACTTTCGAGGGAGAGCGGTAAAAGGCAGGCGTAGAATCGTTTGTTGAATTAACCAGACAAGTTCCATCGCTTCCCACCCTCCTTAAATGAAAAATTTCTCCTACGACTTCCCTTATCCGTCGCAACGCATGCCGGTCATGGCGAAGAATATCGTTGCCACATCGCAGCCACTCGCAGCGCAAGCCGGGATCACCATGCTGCAGCAAGGCGGCAATGCAGTGGATGCGGCAATCGCTGCGGCGATAGCGCTTACGGTTGTCGAGCCCACCAGTAACGGTATCGGCTCGGATGGCTTCGCAATCATTTGGGATGGTCGGCAATTACACGGCTTGAATGCTTCGGGTCGTTCGCCGGCCGGGTGGACGCCCGAGTACTTTGCGGCCAAATATCCAGGCGTCACGTCCGTACCGGCCCGCGGTGTCGATTCGATCACCATTCCTGGTGCGGTTTCTCAATGGGTAACGTTGTCGGAAAAATTTGGCAAGCTGCCATTTGAAAAACTGTTTGTGCCTGCGATTGGATACGCACGCGATGGCTTCCTCGTTTCGCCGATTACGGCGGTAAGCTGGGCGCGTCAGGCGGAGATGCTGAAAGATCACCCGGACTTTGTGCGCGACTTCACGCCGGGCGGCCGCGCGCCGCGCGCAGGTGAAAAATGGATTTTGCACGGTCAGGCGAGCACGCTTGAGGACATCGCCGTTACGCGCGGCAAGAGTTTCTACCAAGGCGAACTGGCGCAGCAGATGGCCGCGCACACCACCCAATTGGGTGGCGTGCTCCGCGCTGACGATCTCGATGCACACGCCTGTAACTGGGTCGGTACCATTCATATGGATTACCGCCAGGTCCGCCTGCATGAAATTCCACCAAACGGCCAGGGCATTGCTGCGTTGATTGGCCTGGGGATACTCGAAAACTTCGACCTTGCGTCACACCGGGTCGATTCTGTGACGAGCGTGCATCTGCAAATTGAAGCGATGAAGTTAGCCTTTGCTGACGCGGCACGCTATATCGCAGATGCGAGATTTATGAACACGCCCGTGGCCGCACTTCTCGACAAGTCCTACTTGAAGTCCCGCGCAGCGCTCATCGATACGAAACTCGCCAGCGTACCTGCGTACGGCATTCCCAAACATGGCGGTACTGTCTACCTGACTACGGCCGACGCAAGCGGCATGATGGTAAGTCTGATTCAATCGAATTACATGGGCTTTGGTTCTGGCGTTGTCGTACCGGGTACCGGGATATCTCTACAGAACCGTGGACACGGTTTTGTGCTCGAAGCCGGACATCCTAACCAGGTCGCACCCGGCAAGCGTCCGTTCCAGACCATCATCCCCGGTTTTCTAACCGACCACGCCAATAAGCCGTTGATGAGCTTCGGCGTGATGGGCGGGCACATGCAGGCGCAAGGCCATGTGCAGATGGTGGTGCGCATGTGTGACTACGATCAAAATCCGCAGGCGGCATCGGACGCACCACGCTGGATTGTCAATCCGGATGGCACGGTCGGACTGGAAGATGGCTTGAAAGCCAGCATTGGTGCCGCGCTGGAGGAGATGGGACACAAAATCGCCACCGCCGAGGCGGTGAATTTTGCTTTCGGCGGCGCGCAACTTATTTGGCGGCTGGGCGACGATGGCTATGTGGCGGGAAGTGACCACCGCAAGGACGGTGGAGCAGTTGGATACTGAGACTAGCCTTTCATGATTTCGAGATAGGCAATGTTTTTTCCTGCGTCCGTAGAAATTAACCGCTCTCCGATTTGTCCTGCCGGCAATTCGCTGACGAGTTGCATCATTTGCGTTTCGTCGCGCATCACGACGCGCCAATCCATGAACGACTCCATGAAGGCACGGTTAGCGTTGCCCGGCAAAAAGTTGCAAGCCATCAGCGTGCCACCAGGATTGAGACGGTCAAATAGATTTGACGTGAGTCGCCAGGCGAGCGCGTCTGGCAGGTAGTTATACATCCCGGCCGAATAAATCACATCGAACTTTCCCAGATCGGGACGCGGTATCAACAATCGCTGGATCGATTGCGGCGCGCACTTGATGGGCAGGCGCGCATAGTCCTTTTTAAAGACTTCAAGCGTGCGCAAATCCTGATCCAGCGCGACGATCTCGCTGACCGCGCCATGCAAGAGAGCAGACGAAAGCTCGGCTTCTCGCAGGTGACCACTAGCGACTGCCAAAACACGAACCGGCCGATGTTTTTCGGCTGCAGCGCGATCAATGAGCCGCGCAATGCGGTGGCGACGATCAGCGATACTGATCGAATTTGGCAATACCGTTGTAATCGCAAACATTTGTTGCCCCAACTTTGATGCGCTCGCTGGTGGACTGCGGTAATAGAGGTAATCCATGATCTCCGCATCTCCCGCGTAGCCGCGTGGCTTGCGGAAAGCGCGTCCCGTATAGGGGTCTTCGAGCATCAACTGGTGCAGTTCATGCGCGATGACCGTGGTCCGTACAACTTCCTCCCATGTGTGTTCGTCCACATCGCAATGCAGCTTCGCCATATAGCTGACGGCACCTTCCACGCCCGCACGAAGGTGGTCGGACCGGATAGCCGCAACAAAGGCGTCAAGGTTAACGATGATTTCTGACCGCAATTCGCCGGACCGTGCCATCAACAGCCTTTTGGAGAATTATTCTTGAAGGTAATGTAGCCCACGATGAAAGTGCAGAACCCACCTGCGCGGGTGGGTTCTGGCGTAGTTCGAACAGAACTTCAAGTGAACGTGCAGGTTTTTCCGGTACGTGTGGTTCTTGCCGACGTGATCTTTGGCACGGGTATGTTGGCCCTCGCGATTCTCGTGCAACGTCAGAAATCCGTAGATGGTAGCGAAGGCTTGAACACGCTGGTCAGTCGCGCCGATGAGGCGCTCTACAGTGCGAAGAAAGCCGCACGAAATCGCGTTGTTGCGTTCCCGGCAAACCGGCGCTGGGTATGTTGATGATGCGTCAGCGATAGTTGCATTTAAATCGCATGAAATGACGTACATCTAATATTGGTGGGCTTTTCCAGGCGATTTTGTCTGGGAAGGCGCGCCAACTGGCGATCTGTGTCAACTAGCGTGGCCAGCACGACGATTCATGAGCGCGGCGCAGCGCCGGGGTGTTTCAATTAGTCGTGTTTCTTGTCCGCAAGCACCGGTTCCACCGAGCCACCACCTGCGGATGTCGCTAATGGTTTTTGTGCGAACCATGCGGTGGCTTTTGCGCCCCACGCATCGAAGTAGGTATATAGAACCGGAACCACAACGAGCGTCATCACCGTCGAGGTGATGATGCCGCCGATCACCGCATGCGCCATTGGCGACTGCTGCTCGGATCCTGCACCAAATGCAAGTGCGAGGGGCAACATGCCACCTATCATCGCCGCCGTGGTCATCAGTATCGGGCGCAAGCGAACCTGGCCCGCTGCAAAGATGGCCTCCTCGCGACCCATGCCTTCCCGGCGACCGTGATTTGTGAAATCGACGAGCAGGATTGCGTTCTTCGTGACCAGGCCCATGAGCATGATGAAGCCGATCACCGAGAACAGATTCAATGTTGATTTGAATATCAGCAGCGACAGAAATACGCCGATCAGCGAAAGCGGGAGCGAGGCCATGATGGCGATTGGTTGCAGGAAACTGCCGAACTGCGACGCAAGGATCAGGTAAATGAAGATCACTGCCAGGCTTAATGCTGCGATGGCGTAGCCAAGTGAATCGGCCATTTCCTGCGAAGAGCCACCGAACTGGAATTGGTATCCTGGCGGCAACGCGATTTCCTTAAGCGCCTTTTGCACATCGCCCGAAACGGCACCTGCCGTATGCGTTGACGCCACGCCCGACCACACTTGCACCAGACGCTGGAGATTTCGCCGCTCTATCTGGCGTTCAGCAAATGCTGGCTTGAATTCCGCAATCTGGCGCAGTGGGACCATACGCGGACTGCCGTCGCTGTTGCGCTGTGAACTCGGGAGATAGATTTTGTCCAGGTCGGTCACGCCGATGCGTTCATTCTTGGGCAAACGCACCAACACTTGATGATTCTCGCCGTCCGGTCCTTCCCATTGACCCGCATCCTCGCCCGCAATCATCGCGCGGGTCGTCGTGACGATTGTGGCCATCGACACGCCAAGGTCGCTTGCGAGTTCACGATTGATGGTGATATCGAGCGTTGGGCTGGTGGGTTTGTATGAGCTTTCCACGTCTACCGTGCCTTTAATCGCTCTTAGTTTGGCGACCACTTCCTGCGAGATACGATCAAGCTCACGGATGTCGGGACCCATCACAAATATCTGGATCGGACGGTTCCAGCCTACCCGCACCTCCAGACCTGCGATCGTCGAAAGGCGTTTGCGGATCGCATCGTCAAGCTGCTTCTTGGAGCGTGCGCGCGCTTCCTTGTCGGTCAGTTCCAGACCAAACCAGGCACCGTTCTTCCATACATTTCGGGACACGCGCTTGATCTCAGGAAACTCCCGAAGCGCTGCCTCGACCTGCTCCGCCTTGCCGATGGTGTAAGTGAGCGATGACCCAATCGGCGTTTGGATACTGGCATTCGCCCAGTTTTCATCGGCTTCCGGAACAAATTCAGAGCCCAGGAATGGCACCAGCGCGAAGCTGCTGAAAAAAGTAAATGCGGCGACCCAGAGCACGATGCCGCGATTGCGAATCGTAAACCAGTCAAATTTCAGATGCTCGCGCTGCATGCCTGACTTCATATAGGCGACGATGGTGACCCTGGGAATCCAGATACGGCGATAATCCGGCTTGAAAGTCCAGCGAAGTATCTTGTCGTATCTGGCGTGTAGCCAATCCATCATGGCGGCTTGCTTATCCAACGTCCACTTGATTGGCTTTACACGGTTGATGAACGATGGTCCGTCGTGCCAGACAGCCGATAACATTGGATCAAGCGTGAACGACACGAACAGCGATACCAGTACGGCGACGGTGACCGCGATGCCGAATTGGTAGAAGAACAGGCCGATGATGCCGCCCATGAAAGCCACCGGCAAAAATACCGCGACGATGGTGAATGTCGTCGCCATTACCGCCAGTCCGATTTCCTGCGTCGCTTCGATGGACGCCTGCAAATGCCTCTTGCCCATTGCGAGGTGTCGAACGATATTCTCCCTTACCAAGATGGCATCATCGATCAGGATGCCGATGGAGAGTGAAAGCGCCATCAGCGTGAGGAAGTTGATCGAAAAGCCGAATGCGTAAAGTGCGATGAAAGTCGCCAATACGGAAATCGGGATCGTCAGGCCGGTGATGACTGTAGAGCGCCACGATTGCAGGAACAGGAAAACGATCAGCACCGTGAGTCCCGCGCCTTCGAGGATCGTGTGCTTGACGTTGTCGACACCCTGCTTGATGAACTTCGATTGATCAAACGTGATGTCGAGACTCAAATCGGGGGGCAGGGTTTTCTTCAGCTTGGCAATGTTGTTGCGAATGGACTCGGCGGCTTCCAGTGTATTTGCGCCGCGCGTTTTGCGGATTTCAATCGAGAGGCCGCGCGTGCCGTTGCTCGTTGAAAGTGAAGTCTCTTCGCGCTCGGTATCGCGCACACTTGCGACCATGCCAAGTGTCACCGGCGCATTGCTGCCCGTCCCGCCTTGCCGCGCGACAATTACACGCTCAAAATCTGCGGCATCCTTGAATTTGCCCTGTATCCGCACCAGACGCTCGGTACGGTCACCGACCAGGAAACCCGCCGCCTGATTCTGGTTTTGACCGCGAATCGCGCCGACGACCTGCTCAACGCTTACGCCATACGCCGCCATCTTGTCGGTGTTGAGGCGGATCGCCATTTCGCGTTGCACGGCACCGGAAACCTCGATGGTGCCAACGCCATAGGAACCTTGCAGACGTTTGACGACCAGCTGATCAGCCAGGTCGGATAGCTCGCGAAGTGATCGCGCCTGGCTTTTCATGGACAGATACATGATCGGCTGATCGTTGTCGTTGTCGGCACGTGTTACGGTCGGTTCGCCTACGTCCTTGTTGAAGCCGCGGCGGACACCCGCCACTTTGTCGCGCACATCCTGGACAGCGGTCTTCACGTCGATGCTGAGTTCGAACTCCACCATCACGCGCGAGAAGCCTTCGCGGGAAAACGAGCGGATACTTTTGATGCCACTGATGGTGTTGATCGCCTCTTCAATCGGACGTGTGACATCCTGCATGACCGCCTCGGATGACGCCCCCGGGTACGAGGTCTGCACCTGTACAAAAGGGAAGGTGATATCCGGCATCTGGTCAACGGACAAACGCTGGTACGCGAACAATCCCATGACGACGATGCCGACCATCATCATGGTGGCAAAGACCGGGTTATTGACGCTGATCTGGGTAATTCTCATGGACGTTCCTCGTGACTTTTTCGTTACCCTTTGAACAGGGCGACCAGCATGGTTAAGAGGTTGTCGCGGGCGACACGACTGCAAACATTTTTTCTACTTGTTCGCTTCTCAAGCGGGAAAAACAATTGTACCGAGCGTATTTCAGCCAACCTACGACTTTGCAACCGATGTACCCTCGGCCGAAGTCTTGGGATTTGACGCGGGCTGTACGGCAGGCGGCGCTGATCGCGCTCTGACCACGACACTCGCGCCGTGCTTCAGACCATCCGCTTTCACCGTGATGACCTGCGCACCAAGGGGCAGGCCATCGCGAACTTCGACAAGTCCCAACTCCACGCTGCGATTGCCGGGCGTGATTGGCTTTCTTTCAACCTTGCCGTCATTCAGCGCATAGACAAAGGATTGCCCGCCTTCAGCGATGAGAGCGGCCAGCGGAATGGCATTTACCGTCGCGCGACTGGCGGCAGCCAGCGTACCGGTGGCGAACATGCCGCCCTTGAGTGCGCCATCCTTGTTCGGTAGCGCGACAAAGATTGAAATGGAGCGCGAACCCATCTCGGCTGCCGGGTTGATGCGCTCTACATTTCCCTTGAATTCCCGTTCACTAAAGCCATCAACCTTGAAAGCGATTTCCTGACCAACTTTGATGCTCGGAATGTCAGAAACCGGCACCGGCGCTTCCAGTTCCATGCGCGAAAGATCAACAATGTGCATGACGGGCGCATCAGTGCTGACCTTTTCGCCTACGTTTATCGCGCGTTTGGCAACGATGCCGGCAAATGGCGCGCGAATCTGCGCATCCGCCAGCGCCCTTTGCGTAATAGCCGCTTGCGCAACGGTGGATTTGTAATTTGATTCGGAAACTTCAAGTCCGCTGGCGACGCTGTCAAATGCGGTCTGCGAAATGAAATTCTTTGCCAGGAGCATGCGGTTGTTCTGTTCATTTTTCTTCGCAAGATCCAGCTTTGCGCGGCTTTCTGCAACCATCGCGAGTTGCGTGTCATGCCGAGCGCGGAGATCAGAGGTGTCAATGGATGCCAACACTTGACCGGCGTTCACTCGCTCTCCTTCGCGCACATGGACTTGTGAAACTTCTCCCGAAACTTTCGACTTCACCATCGCCTGTAATACCGGGCGCACCGAGCCGGAAACGGGGATAACCAAGCCAAGGTTTTGCGGGGCGAACGTGGCGACATCGCTTGCAGCCAGCTCGAATACCTTGTTGATATCTGGCTTCTTCTCTTCTTTTTTCGCAGAATTGGCGCGCCAGGCGACCAATGAGCCGATCACCAGCACTAAAGAGAGCCCGGCGACAGACAGTTTTACCCAGCCGTTACGCTTGCGAGCAGAACCAGCGAGGCTGGGCAGAGTAGATCGTTTGAATAACATGGCGGCCTTTTATGTGGAAAGTTCCATTCGACTGGCGCAATTTGCGCTTGCCAATGATGAATTGCCATTTGGATGCGACGAAACGCGAAAACAGATTTATCGGGCGGAGTTTACACCGATGAAATGCAGAAAAGAGCACCCGAATGAGGGGTTCTCGCGGCCCTTCTTCT
>JAJAYN010000029.1 GCA_026786225.1 Burkholderiales bacterium
ACCGGAAGCCGCGTTGGATCGCATTCTGCCTCCCCTCTCCTACCATGTCTTGCTCACCTAGCAGATCGGTGACGACCACCGGCCTGCGTTCGCGAACGGCACGTCCGATTGTGCCGTGTCCCTCGGGTACATCCTCGCGCACCGTCGCCTTCACGTTCCTGAGTTCTTCGGCTTCATGCCCGGCCCACGCCACAGGGGCCACCTCGAGTGTCGTTTGATCCAGCAATGCAATCTGCGCGCTATCAAAGCCCCCCTGATCGACAGCGATCTGACATGCCTCGTCATAAAGCTCCTGGCGGCCACGCACCCGGATGATCAGGGAGTTGATGCCGCTCAGCACCGCATACACGCGATTGAGACGCTTGATTTTGTGCTCGGCTTGTCGCCTCACCGTGATATCGCGGAGGAAGCCGACAAAGACTTGCTCGCCACCCAGTACGGGCGAGCTGAACGCAATCTCGACTGGAAATTCGCTGCCGTCCCGACGTAGCGCCAGCGCTTCGACCGCACGCCAGTCGAGCTTTTTTTCGCCTGTCGCCACGTAATTCGCCATGCCGTGTTGATGCGCCTGTCGTAGCCGTTCGGGCTGCAACATGGCGAGTGGCTGTCCCGTAAGCTCCTCCGGCGCATAGCCGAAAACCTGTTGCACCGCCGGGTTGGCATAGCGAATGACGCTGTCGCTACCCAATATCAGCACGGCATCGGTGGTGGTTTCCCAGAGAATCCGGAAACGCTCTTCACTTTCGCTCAGGCTGGCCTGCGCGCGGTCGCGGTCCGCGCTATGTGAGCGCAGCGCGGCCAGCGCCTCTGTGGATTGCCGGGTTCGCTCCTCTACCGTTGCCTCCAGGGTGGCATTGAGTGCGGACAGGGTGGCGTTCACGCGCCTGAGTTCTTTCGCGTTGCGCCACAGCGCCAGCTCGGAATTCACGCTGCGGCGCAACGCACGCAATGTCGCCAACTGATCGGCAGTGAGCTTGCGGGGAACGCGATCCATGATACACAAGGTTCCGAGTGCATAACCGTCGGCCGTGACCAGTGGCAGGCCCGCGTAAAAACGAATCTTCGGGTCGTCGGTAACGAGCGGGTTGTCTGCAAATCGCGCATCCGCCAGTAAATCCGGCACGATCATTACCTGCTCTGCATGCAGGATGGCGTGGGCACAGAAAGAAAACTCGCGTGCGGTTTCGGCTAACGGCATCCCGGTTCTGGACTTGAACCATTGGCGGTCAGTGTCGACGAGCGTGATGAGCGCAATGGGGGCGTCACAAACCTGCGCTGCAAGCTGTGTGATGTCATCGAGCGCTTGATCTGGTGGCGTATCGAGGATTTCGTAGCTTCGCAACGCCTCAATGCGCTGAGCTTCGTTCGCTGGCAACGGAATCGCCATTTGTTCTCCATTAACCGCTGTGACAACATCGTAGCATGGAGATCGGCCAGTTTTTGGCCAGCGGACTGGACAACAGCGCCTGCTTCTAGGTGAATAAAATCGGTGGCTTTAACATGCCGCCACACACACAATTTTTCCTTAAACATCTAATCTTGTTTATCAAGAACAAGCGCTATAATTATGATTAAGAATACTAATTTTAAAGATATGTTAATAAATACTGACAGAGACATGTAATGTCTCAAGTTGACTTCGTTTTTGATACGTCGACTACGCGCCTCAATCTTTCAGACTTGAACTGGGCGACAGACTTTTTGACAAACGTATTTCTGATTGGGCCTCCGATCACTCAGTTGTTTTCTCCCCCTGACGTAGAGGCGCAACTGCGCTATTTCATGCGTTGTAACTGCGCGCTGGCACTAAACAATGGCGAGTGTTATGCCACGCCTGCGCGTGACGGCATCGCACTTTGGCTACCACCAGGGCGATCCTCGATGACCATGGCTGGAATGTGGCGCGCTGGAATGTTTTGGGCCCCTGTGAAATACGGATTTGCCGGCACCGCCAGGGTGATCGTGTTCGCGCACCACATCGACGTCATGCACAAGCGATGTGCACCCATGCCCCACTACTACCTTTTTTTGACCGGTGTGGATCCGGCTCAGCAGCGCCAGGGTGTCAGTACGGCGCTCTTGGGTGACAAACTCAGACACATCGATGCCGAGCGCATGCCGGTCTATCTGGAAACCCAAAGCGCCAGAAATGTAGAGATTTACGAAAAATTAGGCTTTGTGGTCGTCGATAAACAACCGTTTCCACTGCAATCGGATATTTTCAACTGGGGGATGTTGCGGCAGCCGCAGGTTTAGCGGAAACGCTCTGCCAGCCCGGCGTCACGCAACAAATCAAGCGCAAGGTTTTCCGGTGCAACGTCATGATCGTGCTCTGCAATGGCCGCGCCGGCAGGCCCAACAACGACGTAATCCGTCCGTCCATCGGCAAACCCGTTTGCTTCATAGACGCCCGGCAAAATCGGCACATGGTCACCATAGGCGCACAGCCATCCACCCCGTGCCGTGCCTGTGATCGCCGCGTGTATTTCGCCAAGCATGGCGTCGGTATTCTGCAGGTGACGCAAGTAGATGGTGAACTCTTCATAACCTGCGGGCGGTGCGCTTGTGTACAAGCGATCTTCATCGCCTTTCGCCACACGTTCCAAGTGCAGGGGGCCGTGGTTTTCCATGGTAATGACAAAAATAAACAGGGGTTCGGTCGCGGCACCTAGCAGGCTTCTCACCTTGGCTGCAACCGCCAGGTCGCCGATAAAGGGGCCGCTGTTTTCATCGGCAGAAAAAGCGGCGATATCGATAAACTCATCGAAACCCAGCACGGGAAATACTTTATCCCTGTCATAGAATTTGGCCGAAAACGGGTGCACGCAAACTGTTCGGTAGCCCAGTTTCTTCAGTTCACTCGCAATCGTCGGCAAACCTTGACGCGCGAGCTTTCGGTAAGGATTGAACCGATGTACGCCAAGCGCAGTGGGTGCGATACCGGATAAAAAGGCAAACTCCGTCCGCACGGTATTGGCACCCCAAGCGGGCACATTCAAGCGCCCTGCCCGACTTGCCATTTTTGTCAGTGCATCGAAGTTTTTAAGTACCTCAGCGTGGACGCCTTTGAAAACGCGGCGCGCGTCAAAAAAAGATTCACACTGGATGGAAACGATGTGGGGAAGATCGTGTGAAATCCGGGCCTGCGATTGAACGCAAAATACATCCGGTAGTCTTTTGATGATTTCATTTGGGCTGTTGGCGCGCTCTTCCTGCCAGTAGCGGACAAAGCTGCCAAGCAGACCCCATGTTTGCAGATCGTCGGCAGGATCAAGTGTGACCGGAAGTAACCTGCGCATGCCCAGCCAAAGCAGCGCAACACCTGCAGATGCTGCAAGCAAGCAACACCATAGAAAGCCAATGATGTCGATTTGAGACAGCATCGATGCCTCACTACGCAAAGCAAAGACGCAGAAAATGCCAAAAATAACTGCGCTCCCGATTGCAGGTACAACACCGAAAAACGGCAGATACAAACGCGGATGACGCAGCAGCGCTTTGAAAAACCGGAAATCGGAAAGCAGGAATGGCTCGCGCAGGGAAGCGAACTTCGCGTTGCTCACCAGCACGATGAGCAGCAACATCGCCACGTTCAGGCCGCTGGCAAAGATCGGACGCTGCCAGATTGCCAGCCCGACACCAAAAAACAACAGCCACAAGCCCAAATGCATGGCGAATGCCTGCAAGCGCCGGTTTTGCAGCCGCGGCCTCGGCCGAAGCAGTTGCTCGATGCAAAACGAGATGAAAATACCGAAAACCAGCGGAGGCAGAACCACCCGGCCGATGTCAAATGGCGTAGCCAAACAGCCTCAACAGTCTTTGCGATATCGCAGCCGGGAGCACGGCCAAAAACCACGTACCAAGGTTGAGCGGAAAAGGAAAACTGATACGCGCCTTGTTTGCCGCCAGACCGCGCATGATGGTGTCGGCCGCTTTTTCAGGAAGCCATAAAAAAGGCTTTGGCCCAGGCATGTCATCGCACATCTGCGATTCAACATAGCCCGGCATCACCACGTTGACTTTGATGTTCTCATCTGCCAACCAGCTGCGTAGCCCTTCTCCATAAGCTTTAAGTGCCGCTTTGCTTGCGCAATAACTGGGTGTCATCGGCAGGCCGTGATACGCAGCAAGCGAGCTGATGAGGGCAATCTGGCCATATCCGCGCTGTCGCATCGACGGCAGGATGCCGTTCACCGTAGCCAGCGCCGCGCGGATATTTATTTCAAGCAGGGCTTCCACCTCCAGCCAGTTTTCGCCTGCGTTTTCCGGGCCGCCGTGAATATTGATACCTGCATTGACGATGATAAGGTCGGGAACGCTTTGCGCGCACACATTTTCGAGCCAATGTGACAGTTGCTCGCGTTCACGCAGGTCAAAGGCCGCCGTTTGTACGCGCGCACCCGACGCCTCGCATTGACGGCCTATCAGCGCAAGCAGATCGGTTTTTCGCCCCTGCAGGAAAAGTGTGACGCCCGGTTTTGCATAAATCCGCGCGAGCGCCGAACCGATCGAGCCCGTTGCACCGGTGATCAGTACTGTGCGAATGCCGGACGCAACGCTCACAACA
>JAJAYN010000030.1 GCA_026786225.1 Burkholderiales bacterium
ACTGTGAATGGAAACCACATGCCATATGCGGTGGTTCGACGCGTTCGCGAGTTCGACCAGGCAGGAGCGCGACGGCGCAGGCGAAGACAATCTCGCCCGGCCTGTTTGCTTTACACTTGTTTTTGTTGTGTAGACTCTGCGCTGGGCGTCACCAAAGCGCCTTCACTAACCCAGCTTTGGCCTTATGGCTACTACTTATTTGGCACACTTGACTCCGCCGACGCCGGTAATGCGGTGTTGGCAGGACATGCCACCGCACGCAAGGCGCTGGCTTCAAAATCCCGCTGCAACAGCGTCAGACGCGCGACCATGTTGGTATCCGGCTCACGCATCGTGAATACCACTTCCTTGATCTGTGGGCTTCTTGGCGTGACTTGCACGTCTTTCACGAATAAGGGTGCCTTTGCTTTCAACTCGGCGACGACTTTTTGCGCAGCGTCATCGGACGAAAACAAGCCCAGTGAAACCGCGTTATCGGTCAGCGCAGAGACATCTTTTACGCCGGCTTTTTTCAGGTTCGCGACAAGGGTGTCAGCGGCACGCTTGTCCTTTTGCGCCGGCAACGATACGGCATAACGCGAAAACTCTTCGGCAATTCGAGAACTCAATCGATTCCCGAGTTTCATTTCAGCGAAAGCGATCTGCGCTCGAGCCGAGTCTGCTTGCTTGACAGCGAAGTCAACACAAGCAGAGCCACTGAGGGCCGCAGCGATTGCTTTGGCAGCAATTGCCTCCTGTTGGGCTTTGGCCGCGTCAGTCACGGCAACGATCTTGAGCGCGCCTGCGTTGATTTCGCGCGGCCCCTCTGGCTTGGGCTTGGTTTGGTGGAGATATAGATACGCGCCGAGCCCGACGTTGGCGATCAGCAACAGAAAGAAAATCAGACGTGCCATGGATTTTTCTAGCAATCTTGAGGGGCGGGGTTTCGGGATCTGGCAATGGCGAGCAGGCCATCAAGCACCAGATTGTCGTTGATCGATATTGGAAAAGGAAGATGCGCGGCCAATTCTTGCATGCCGCCGCCACTGGCGATGCAGTGCGGCGAACTGCCCACTTTATTTGTCACTTGTGCGTATTGGCGGGCGATGGCGCCCGCACACGCCTCAATCGTACCGGTTGTGATTGCGTCGTCCGTATTCGTCGGAAATGCTCGGTAAATCCCCTGCGGCAGGGGCAACTGCGCCGTGGCATTTTTGAGTGCGCTTCGCATCAGCCCTGCGCCCGGCATGATGACGCCACCGAGAAAATGTCCGTCTGCAGTGAGCGTATCTATCGTCAGCGCGGTTCCTGCCATGACGACCAACTGTGGGCGTTGCAAGGCGGGCGCGGCAATGTGAGCAGCGATGAGAGCGGCCCAACGGTCGCACCCCAGCCGGGATGGTTCATCATAGCTATTGACGACACCGCACTGCCGCGCACAGGCAGCGACGAAATCCGCGACTTTGCCTGATGCATGGACCAGCTCGGTGATCGCCCGTGCAACCGCCAACCCGGCCACGTTTGACACCACAACGCGGTCAACATCTTGCACCTTCAGAAGGTCACGTAGCTGCGTTTGACGCGATATGTCGACAGTCGCGACTGCGCCGCAATGCAGCCATGCGTTGTCTATATTGACGCCCCATTTGACGCGCGTATTGCCTGCGTCAATCCCCAGAATCCGTTCGCTCATTTGCTGCTCGCGCGAAGGCTGACTTCACCGACAGCGATATGCAGATCCTTGCCTTTTACGGTCACCACCAATACACCGTCATCGGCCACGCCTTTCACTGTGGCGTCTATCGCACTGCCATCGACATGCAACACGCGAACCGGTTTGCCATGCAAGGTGTGCTGTGCCGTCCACGCAGATTTAAAGGTGCGAAAGCCGGCGCGTTGAAATTCATCCAGCGCGATGACCAACTCCTGCAATACGCGCGCCAGCATCCGGTTGCGCGATGGCAGCCGGTCACAGAGCATACGCATGTCGGTCACGGGCTGGTCAATACTGGCACGCATGGCTTCAGACAAGTTGACGTTGATGCCAATGCCAATGACGACCGACGTGGGGCCAAGCATGTCGCCCTGCGATTCAATCAGCACGCCGGCCAGCTTCGCGCCGCAGGCGACGACATCGTTGGGCCACTTCAATCCAATGCTGCCCGGATCGCGCAGACTGGCATCGGCCAGGCTGGTCAACGCCCGCGAAACGGCCAGACCGACCACCAGCGACAATCCTGCCAGTTGCGCCGCGCCTCGATCAAAGCGCCATAGCAGCGAGAACGTCAACGAGGAACCGAGTGCTGAGTGCCACACACGGCCGCGCCGGCCGCGACCGGCGGTCTGCGATTCCGAAGCGATGCACATGCCACTCGGGGCACCGGCGATCGCACGCCGCATCAATTCAGAATTTGTGGAATCGATGCTCGCCAGCACTTCCACGTCAACGCGGTTTGCGCTACTGCGCAGTGCTGCGCGAATGCGATCCAGGTCCAGCAATTCGATGGGCTCGGCAAGTCGATAGCCCTTGCGCGTAAGGCTGAAAATGCCGATGCCGGCTTCACTGGCATCGTGGAGCGCGTCAGAGATCGCACTTCGCGAAACGCCGTATTTTTCGGCCAGTTTTGCGCCGGAGACGAAATGCTCATGCGACAAATCCCGCAGCAGCGAATACGTCAACGGCCTCAT
>JAJAYN010000031.1 GCA_026786225.1 Burkholderiales bacterium
ATTTTTTTTGCTTCCTCTCCGGTAAACGCCCGTACCTTCAATATGGTGATTGACGATACGGTGTCGTAGTCGATCGTGACGTGTTTGCGGTAGTAGCGATGGAATGCTTCAAAGCTGTCGTCCCAGTCCAGGCCCGGAAAGCGATTGATAAAATCTGCGTCCTTGCTGGAGTACGCCTTACGCACGGCGAGCTGGTCGTCAAGTTCCTTTAGTGCGTCGCGTGAAAGCACGAAATCGTGAACGGAGTAGGTATCGTCCTGTGATCGCGAAAATGCAGTGCCTGTAAACAGCGCGCCCAAGCCGGTCGGTGCCTGGCGTTGCGGACTGCGAACGACAAAGCGTGACTCAGAGATATAGACATCTGACGCGATCAGCCCAAAATAAATTGCCGCGAGCACGGTGGGAATAGCTAGCGTTAACCAGAATAATGTATTGACACGCGTGAGTCGGGCTTTGAAATTGCTGGGCTCAGGAAGAATGTTCTGCAAGTCAGTTTCCTATCATTACGTTGGTATATTCGTTCTTGGGAATGCGGTATTACACGCGGCCATAGACATCTTGGTAGCGAACAATATCATCCTCGCCAAGATACTCGCCGCTTTGCACCTCGATCAGGATCAGGCTGACGACGCCTGGATTTTCCAGTCGATGTTTATGACCGGCGGGAATGTAAGTCGACTCGTTGGTGGCAATGAGGAGATCGAGTTCCCCGTTGATAATCTTTGCCATGCCGCTCACCACGATCCAGTGCTCACTTCGATGGTGGTGCATTTGCAATGAAAGCGATGCACCGGGATTGACAACAATGCGCTTGATCTTGAAACGACTGCCTTCCTCCAGCACCGTGTAGTTGCCCCACGGGCGGTGCACGGTGCGATGCAGCTTGTGGGTCTCGTGGCCTTGGGCCTTCAATTTTGCATAAACGTGTTTCACGTCCTGTGCGCGGGCGCGGTCGGCCACTAATAGCGCGTCAGGTGTATCGATGATGACCAGATTATTGATGCCGACAGCACCGACCATCCGCTCCTTGCTCTGGATGTAGCAATTGGAAACATCATGCAGCAGCGCCTGGCCATCCACGCGATTGCCTTGCTCATCCGGCTGGGAAAGCTCGCCGATGGCATCCCATGAGCCGATGTCGCTCCAACCGATACGGCAGGGCACAACGGCTGCGCAGTCAGTCTTTTCCATGACGGCGTAGTCGATGGAAATATCCGGCGCGCTGGCGAAATCGGCAGCATTCAATTCGAGTTGTGCGTACCCGTCGCCCTTGGCAACGCTGGAATTGGCGAGGCAGGTTGTTACCGATGCGAGAATATCCGGGCAATGTTTTGCCATCTCGCTCAGCATGGTGCCGGCCGCAAAGCAAAACATGCCCGAGTTCCACAGAAACCGACCCGATGCCAGATACCGCATCGCGACTTCTGCAGAGGGTTTTTCGACAAATTTAACGACCGTATTGCCATCGGCCTCGATGTACCCATAACCTGTTTCCGGGGAAGTTGGCTGAATGCCGAATGCCACAATCTTTCCCGACGCTGCCAGTACAGTGGCTTGATTGACCGCCTCAGCAAATGCGCCTTGGTCAGCAATCAAGTGGTCCGCTGCAAGAATCAGGAGAATTGCGTCTGGGCCGTGTGCCCTTGCGACTTCTAGTGCGGCGGCTGCGACCGCAGGTGCGGTGTTGCGCCCGAAGGGCTCCAGAATGTAGGTGAGCTTCACTTTGCGCGTATTTACGGGCCGGTATTCATCCTGGGTCTTGAAAAACAGATCGCGGTTGGTAACGGTCAACACTTCCGCGACATCGCTGAGCAAGGCACCGCGAATAAATGCCTTTTGCAACAGACTCTGGTTGTCCTGCAATCGAATGAAGGGCTTGGGGTGTTGCTCGCGTGAAACTGGCCAGAGGCGTGAGCCGGAGCCACCGCAAAGAATGGTTGGAATTAGTTGCATCTTTTTTTTCTAGGCGAGATCGGCTGTTGGAATCCGACGCTACCCAGTGATAAAGTTCTCTTTAGAGAAGCCAAATAGTTTACATTACGCAACGCCTCCCGGCTAAACCTGAGCACAACTATTGGCCTGAAAATGAGGTTGACTTTTGGCCTGGTTTGTCCGGGATGAACAAAAAAACAACCTCTTTTCAATACCATGACCACCGCACTCATTACCGGCATCACCGGCCAGGATGGCGCTTACCTCGCAGAGTTGCTGCTCGGCAAGGGCTACACCGTCTATGGCACCTATCGACGTACCAGTTCTGTAAATTTCTGGCGCATCGAGGAATTGGGCATTGCAAATCATCCGGACTTGCATCTTGTCGAATACGATCTCACCGACTTTGGTGCGACGACGCGATTGCTGCAGAAGTTCCATGTGCGCGAAATCTACAACCTGGCCGCCCAAAGTTTTGTCGGTGTGTCGTTTGACCAACCGGTGGCGACGGGCCAGATAACCGGCCTTGGCGTCGTCAATTTGCTGGAGGGTATCAGGCTGGTCGACTCGACGATCAAGTTTTATCAGGCCAGTACGTCGGAAATGTTTGGCAAAGTGCAGGCTGTACCGCAGGACGAAGGTACGGCGTTTTATCCCCGTAGCCCCTACGGCATCGCGAAACTTTATGCACACTGGATGACGATCAATTATCAGGAGTCTTACGGGATATTCGCTTGCAGCGGCATTCTGTTCAATCATGAATCGCCGTTGCGCGGGCGCGAGTTTGTGACCCGCAAAATTACCGACAGTCTGGCCAAAATTAGACTGGGTAAGCTCGTCGTCCTGGAGCTGGGCAATCTCGATGCTAAGCGCGATTGGGGCTACGCCAAAGAATATGTGGATGGCATGTGGCGCATGTTGCAGTTGGATAAGCCGGATACGTTTGTTCTCGCGACCAACCAGACGCGCACCGTGCGTGACTTTGTGACGATGGCTGCAAAAGCGGCTGGGTATCAGATCGAGTGGCGAGGCAGCAACGAAAGCGAGGAGGGCGTAGACGCCGGTTCGGGCAAGGTACTGGTTCGCGTCAATCCAAAATTTTATCGACCGACCGAAGTTGATTTGTTGCTCGGCAATCCCGCAAAAGCAGCGCGCGAACTCGGCTGGTGCGCTACGACGACGCTTGAAACGTTGTGCCAGTTGATGGTGGAAGCGGACATACGTCGCAATGAAATCGGATCGACTTTCTAGGATGCTAACTGTACTGGTC
>JAJAYN010000032.1 GCA_026786225.1 Burkholderiales bacterium
CCCCATCAAGTATGAATTGGACAAGGCGACGGGGGCTTTGTTCATCGACCGTTTCATGTCTACATCGATGCACTACCCGTGCAACTACGGCTATATTCCGCGCACGCTTTCCGGTGATGGTGACCCGGTCGATGTGCTGGTCGTGACGCCGTATCCGTTGATCCCCGGCGTGGTGGTGCGCTGCCGTCCGGTCGGTATGCTGAAGATGATCGACGAGGCGGGTAACGATGAAAAACTATTGGCCGTTCCGATCGACAAGCTCACGCCGATATATCGCAATGTGCAGTCATCGCGCGACTTGCCCGAATTGACGCAAACGCAGATCACGCATTTTTTTGAGCACTACAAAGATCTGGAACCCGGCAAGTGGGTGCAGGTGCAGGGCTGGGTCGGGGCAGAGGAAGCAAAGAAGGCGATACTTGAGGGCGTGAGTCGCTACGATTCCGAAAAGTAACAACGGCTGCGGCACCCTTGGCGTTGCATGCGCACCGGGATGCGCACCTTCGTGTAAGTTGCATCGCCGTTTATCGACCAACCCGCTTTATGCTTAGGTAAAACGGAGCGCAACATGCGGATAGCGACAAGAGCGACCGTTCTGGGTGCAGCGTTTGTAACGGCAGGCAGCGTTTTTGCGGCGGACTGCAGTAGCACGCAACGCACAACCAGCGGCCCGTCTACGATAGGCATTGCCGAGTTGTATACCTCCGAGGGTTGCGATAGCTGCCCGCCCGCAGACAAGTGGTTTTCAACCTTGAATGTCAAGAAAGACGGCGTCGTTCCGCTCGCGTTTCACGTCGACTACTGGGATTACATCGGCTGGAAAGACCGCTTCGCCAATGCGGCTTTCTCGGATCGACAACGCGAATCGGTACGGCGCCAGGGCGGACGCACTTCGTACACGCCGCAGGTTATGCTCAATGGCCAGGATATGCGGCCCTGGAGCGACCAGTCACGTTTTAGTGCGCGTGTGAAATCCGCGCCTGCGCCTCGTGCCAATATCGCGTTGGACTACACAGTGTCCGGCACGGGATTGGACGTGGCCCTCACCGCGACATTGGCGCCGACTGCAGATCGTGCTGACGCCGCGGTATTTCTTGCCATTACCGAAAGCAACCTGTCCAACCGCGTGACTGCAGGCGAAAACCGCGGTGTGACGCTGAAGCACGATCACGTTGTCCGCGCGATCTACGGTCCGCTCAGTGGCGAAGCAAAGGACCGCGTCGATGGGAAACTGGTGATCAAGCGACCGATTGTGTTGGGGCAGGACTGGAAGCGCGGTGACCTGTCGTTGGTGTCGTTCGTGCAGAATTTGCGCACTGGCGATATCTATCAAGCGCTCAGCGCACCCGTGTGTGCCAACTTGTAACAAGAGTTGTCGGGCGCCGACAAATTCACGGCGAGAGGAGTACGCACAATTAACTGACTCGAAAACACGGTTATGATGCGCCTTGATCAATTTGAATTGTTGTTGCGCATAAACTATGACACCCTCACAGCCGTATACCGTGCAGATCGTCGAATGGAGCCTGCAGCATGAAGTGCTGGCAAAGATTCGCACCGATGTATTTGTTGAAGAGCAAAGAGTGCCGGTAGAAATAATCATGGACGAACTGGACGCCAACGGCGTTCATGTCGCAGCAACGGATGCCGCCGGCAATGTCATTGGCACAGGCAGATTGGTATTGCATCCCTCGGTGCCGCGCATCGGCAGGATGGCAGTGACGAAGTCCTGGCGCAGCGCAGGGGTTGGCGGGCAGATTCTGCGGTCGCTTTGCGACGCAGCGAAGCAGCGCGGATTCGGAGCGGTGATGGTGCACTCCCAAACCCACGCCTCACCGTTCTATTTCAAACACGGATTTTTGTCGCACGGCTCTGAATTTTTTGAAGCCGGCATTCCGCATCAGGAAATGCACAAGCACATTTGATATTGGCGTACTACGAAGTCGGCGCAAGCGGTACCGTATACGGCAAGGACTTGATGCTGACGGCCGCGCCGTCGACCGCCGCATACTTCAGATCATTGTCGTCAATTGCACCTGTCTGTGCCACGACCAACATGTCAAAGCCGCCGTCCGGCGCAGGTGCCACATTGGCTACTTCACCAGCGGCCTGATCGCCAAATGCCGAACTAAAAAGTTTTTCACCTGGCACCGGCGAGGTTGTTATGTCGATATGCGTCAACACCATGCGACGTTTAAGTATCCCGCGATACTGCGTACGGGCGACAATTTCCTGTCCGGGATAACAGCCCTTCTTGAAGCTCACTCCGCCTATTAGCTCGAAGTTGGCCATTTGCGGAACAAACGCATCCTGCGTTTCCGGCAACACGGTGATGATGCCTTCGTGTATTGAGAGCCAGTCCCAAACCAGTGCGCCGACGGGCACCGCCTTGACGGCGAGTTGGTTCCACAGCAGGACGGCATTGTCAGGGCTCGCGATGACGACGTAGCGGTTGACTGCCAGTTTGATGATGCGACCGGCTTCTATATGCACGGAAGACATCGCGCTTTCCGGCACCGTTCCGGCAGCGTCGCGCAATAGCGATTCGGCGTTCGGTCCGGCGACACCAAACCGCACCCATGTATCGCTCTCGTCGGCAAGCTTTACTTTGGCGCGCAAGACGAACATCTGCAATCGTTTCTGAATGGCCGGTTGCAGTGAGCGGGGCAACATCAGAAATAACCCTTGCTTGCCCGACCAGGCCAAGAGCGTCACCAGCAGCCGGCCCTTCGGTGAGCACCAGCCGTTCCATTGCGCATTCCCTTCGCTGAGCGCCAATATGTCATTACAAAATTGGCCGTGCAGGAAGGCAGCGGCTTCCTCGCCGCTGGCCAGCATCAAGCCCAGATGAGAAAGATCGCATAGCACTGTGCCGTCTCGCAGTGCCGCAAAGTCGGAATCGGCGTTGCCGGCAAATGAGACAACACGTCCGTCGGAAAACTGCGCCCCTTGTCGGGCAAGTTCAGAACGCCAGCGTTCACTCATGGGAGAATATTCATGTTCATCATATCCATTTTAGTTTGGTTCCCATGCCGATAGTTCAAGAGTCCGAAAGTGCTGCGAATGACCCGCGCTGGATTGAACTGCGTGTTTCCCGCATCAATTTGGTCATCAGCGGCGTGGGAATGGTGTTGGCGTTGACGATGTTGGGGCTGGTGCCGCTACCGAACTGGTTGCGGCTAGTACTGGCCACGACATTCTTCGCTGCTTTTTTGTGGGACCTGCGACTGATATTGCTCAAGAGTGCGCGGTCGGTGAACGCG
>JAJAYN010000033.1 GCA_026786225.1 Burkholderiales bacterium
CCGCACCGACGTGCCCAAAATTGTGGATTGGTATATGGAAGGCAAGATCAATATCGACGATCTCATTACCCATACCTTGCCACTGGAAAAGATTAACGATGGCTTTGCGCTGATGAAGAGTGGCGAATCGATTCGCTCGGTGGTCATCTACTGATGCTGGACACGCTAAGCGAGCACGGTTGCTTTGGTGGTGTGCAAGGATTTTATTCGCATCATTCTGTGTGCAACACGTTGCCGATGCGCTTTTCGGTCTACCAGCCGCCGCAAGCCAAACGCGGCCCCGTGCCGGTGCTGTTTTTCCTCGCCGGACTGACCGCTACTGAAGAGACCTTCATGATCAAGGCCGGTGCGCAAAGGCTGGCAGCTGAATACGGCTTGATGCTGGTTGCTACCGACACCAGTCCACGCAATACCGGTATCGACGGCGCGACAACGGATTGGGATTTTGGCGAGGGCGCGGGTTTTTATCTCGATGCCACCGAAGCGCCATGGCGTGCACACTTCCAGATGGAGACGTGGGTCACCCGGGAATTACGCGAACTGGTCTGCGCAGACTTTCCCGCACATCCGGATCGTATCGGCATTTTCGGACATTCGATGGGTGGCCACGGCGCATTGACGCTGGCGCTGCGCCACCCGCATATTTATAAATCTGTTTCCGCATTCGCACCCATTTGCGCGCCAATGCAGGGTGCCTGGGGCGAAAAAGCTCTGGGCAATTACCTTGGCCCTGAGCGCTCGCTTTGGGGTGCGCACGATGCGAGTTTGCTCATGCGCGAACGCCACGCGCCATTTCCGCGCGGCATACTCATCGATCAGGGGCTGGACGACCAATTCTTTGGTCAGCGGCAATTGCTGCCGGAAATTTTCGAGGCGGCCTGCGTGTCGGCAAACCAGCCACTTTCGTTGCGCAGGCACGCAGGTTACGACCATAGCTACTATTTTGTCTCCACTTTCATGGCCGATCATCTCGCCTTTCACCTCGCGAATTTAACGGCTGACTGAACATGTTCTGCTGTCGGTCATGGATGCGCACATGGTAAATTGCCCGGCATCGTGTTGCGGACGTCAGCGTAAATGGACACAAGTGAGCAGTCAAAACGTGCGCACCATACTCTGGAGCGCTTGAGCATGTCACCTACACGCCGCGAAATCCTTGGTGTCAGCGCCGCACTTGCCGCAAGCGCTGTCGTGCCCTCCAGTCGCGCTGCGGCGACGGACGCCAGCGCAACCGCGGCGCAGGCTGGCAAGCCGCTATCCATTCTTATCCTTGGCGGAACCGGATTTACCGGACCGCACCAGGTCCGCTATGCGTTGAGTCGCGGCCACAAGATTACGCTTTTCAATCGCGGACGCAGGCCGAAAGAATGGCCCGCAGCGGTGGAAGAGCTAACGGGAGATCGTGACACCGGCGACTACAGCGCCCTTAAAGGCCGCAAGTTTGATGTATGCATCGACAACCCGACCAGCGTGCCCCATTGGGTGCGCGATGCGGCCGGGGTGCTCAAAGGCAATGTCGGGCACTACATTTTCATCTCAACGATTTCCGTTTACGCCGGCAGCGGTCAAGTGGGAAGCGACGAATCTGCACCGCGCGGGAAGTACACTGGCAAGGACGCGATGGCGGAAACCAACGCTGAATTGCGCAAAAACATGGCGCTGTACGGACCGCTGAAGGCACTCAGTGAGGACGAGGCGCATAAACAGTTTCCGGGCATTACGGCCGTTATTCGACCGGGCCTGATCGTCGGATCGGGCGACGAAACGGACCGGTTCAGCTATTGGCCGGTGCGTCTCGCACGCGGCGGAAAAGTGCTGGTGCCGCCATTGGCTGACCCGGTCCAATTTATCGATGCCCGCGACCTGGCTGAATGGACCATACGCATGGCCGAAGCCAGAACCACGGGCGACTTCAACGGGCATGGGCCCGGCTATGAATTGACGATGGGCGCGATGCTCTATGGCATTCGTGCGGTCACCACCAAAGGCGCCGTGTTGCGTGAAGCCTCTGCGGAATTTTTGCGTACGTACAAGGTGAACGCGTGGAGTGACTTGCCGGTATGGATACCGGGGCAGGGTGATACAGCCGGTTTCCATCGCCGAAGTAATGCCCGTGCCATTGCTGCAGGCCTGACGTTTCGTTCTCTCGCCACCACGGCGGCAGACACGTTGACCTGGTTTGGCCAGCAACCTGCTGCGCGGCAGGCGACTTTGCGTGCAGGGCTCAAGCCTGAGCGTGAAGCAGCGCTTCTAAACTGCTTGGGGTGTAACAAAAATCAAAGAACGCCATTCGGCGGGCTTTCCAGAGGAAAAACGTCTGGAAACGCCCGCCAGTGCTAGCATTTCGTTAAATATTCTGTAGTGATTTCGAGCGTAGCGCCGAGCATCGCGTTCGCTAACGCGCGTCAGCTCATCAGTGTGTAAGCACCACCACGCTTCAATGCACGTTTGTAGGCAGGTCGCGCGTGAATACGGCGCAAAAAATCGGTCAACCCGGGATAGTTCGCATCCAATCCGCCGCGCGAAGCAGCGGCCTCCAATGGAAAACTCATCTGGATATCGGCACCACTGAATTCGGTGCCCGCGAACCAGCCCGTCTTGGTAATCTCGGCTTCCATGTAGCGTAATTGCTGGGTGATTTCTGGATCGATAAACGACTGCTTGACGGTTTGCGATATTTTCTTCGCGATCGGACGCACAAAAAATGGCATGGGCCCGGTTTCAACCCGGTTGAACACGAGCTTCATCAGCAGCGGCGACATGGCAGAGCCCTCGGCGAAGTGCAGCCAGTAGGTGTAACGCAGTCGATCCGCTGTGCCGACCGGGGGAATGAGGCGGCCGCGGCCATGTCTTTCCAGCAGATACTCGATGATTGCGCCGGATTCCGCGACCGTCAGGCCACCCTCGGTGAGGACCGGCGATTTTCCCAACGGATGCACTTCGCGCAACGAAGCAGGCGCGCGCATGGTGGTCTTGTCGCGCTCGTAGCGCTTGATTTCATACTCAAGTTCGAGTTCTTCCAGCAGCCAGAGAATGCGTTGCGAGCGCGAGTTGTTCAGGTGGTGAACCGTGATCATGCTGTTTTCTTTCAGTGTCGGCCCGGACGCCGGGAAATGCGCAAGTTACCACCGACCGTTGCAACATGTTGCTGCCAGCTGTACTGCAACGATCGGTGTGGTGTGCGCTTGCGAATGCCACGAAGCCACCAGGCAACCAAGCAACAGGTTACTGGCGCTTACGCTCTTCTTTTTTTACCTTCTTCGCTTCTTTCTTTTCCTTCGGTGTTTTGGCGGGCTCTTTCTTCACCGATTTCTTCGTGTCTTTGCTTTTGCTCATGGTGGTTGCTCCGTTCTAGCGAGGTTTGGACAGGGTTGTACTTCGCGAAATTGCCGCAGCTTCACTATAACTCGACAGGGTAAAAAGGAGTAGGGCTGCATGCTACACTCGGCGAAACTATTCCACCTAGAATCCTCAGTTGAC
>JAJAYN010000034.1 GCA_026786225.1 Burkholderiales bacterium
AATTTGGCGAGTGCATTGAATCGAACCATCGGCACCATGGACCGCAGGGCGTTTCTGCGACAATCCGGCATGGTCGCAGGCGCCGGCGCGTTTGCGTCGCAGTTGCCCTTCTCCATGGTTAGAAAGGCACATGCAGCAGCGCCTGGCGCTGGAGACGGCAAGGTCGAAATCAAGCGCACGATCTGCTCGCATTGCTCGGTCGGCTGTGCAATCGACGCGGTGGTGCAGAACGGCGTTTGGGTGCGCCAGGAGCCGGTATTCGATTCGCCGATCAATCTCGGTGCGCACTGCGCGAAAGGTGCTGCACTTCGCGAACATGGCCACGGCGAGCATCGCCTCAGATATCCGATGAAACTGGTTGGCGGCAAATACACACGCATCAGTTGGGAGCAGGCGATCAACGAGATCGGCGACCAGATGATGAAAATCAAGAAGGAGAGCGGGCCCGATGCGGCGTACTGGATCGGCTCATCGAAGCACAACAACGAACAGGCGTACCTGATGCGCAAGTTTGTGTCGCTGTTCGGTACCAATAACACTGACCACCAGGCGCGTATCTGTCATTCGACAACGGTCGCGGGTGTGGCCAACACCTGGGGCTACGGTGCGATGACCAACTCGTACAACGATATGTCCAACACCAAGTGCGCAATGTACATCGGTTCGAATGCCGCAGAGGCGCATCCGGTGTCGATGTTGCATATGCTCAACGCCAAAGAGAACGGCGCGCGCATGATCGTCGTCGATCCACGTTTCACGCGCACGGCAGCCAAGGCGGATCAATTTATCCGCATTCGTTCCGGAACCGATATCCCGTTCTTGTTCGGCATGCTTTATCACATCTTCAGCAATGGCTGGGAAGACAAGAAATACATCAATGACCGTGTTTTCGGTATGGAAAAGGTCAAAGAAGATGTCATGAAGAAATGGAACCCGAAGGCCGTCGAGGAGGCTTGCGGCGTGCCCGAGGCCGAGGTGTACGCGGCGGCCGAAGCGATGGCCAAGAACCGTCCCTCTACGATTGTCTGGTGTATGGGGCAGACGCAGCATACGATCGGCAACGCCATCGTGCGCGCCTCTTGCATCCTGCAACTGGCATTGGGAAACATCGGTGTGTCCGGTGGCGGCGCCAATATTTTCCGTGGTCATGATAACGTGCAGGGTGCTACTGACGTGGGCCCGAACCCGGACTCATTGCCGGGCTACTATGGCCTGGCGACCGGCTCCTGGAAGCACTGGGCCAAGGTCTGGAACGTCGACTACGACTGGATCAAAGCACAGTACGCTTCACAGGCCATGATGGAGAAACCGGGTATGACGGTATCGCGCTGGATCGACGGCGTGCTTGAGAAAAACGAGCTCATCGATCAAGACAGCAATCTGCGCGCTTGTGTGTACTGGGGGCATGCGCCGAACTCGCAGACCCGCGGCCTCGATATGAAAAAGGCAATGGAGAAGCTCGATCTGCTGGTCGTCATCGATCCCTATCCGAGCGCCACGGCCGTAATGCCGGACCGGCAGGACGGCGTGTATCTCCTTCCCGCCGCGACACAGTTCGAGACTGTCGGCAGCGTCACGGCGTCGAACCGTTCGATTCAATGGCGTGAGAAAGTCATCGAGCCTCTCTGGGAATCCAAGCCCGATCACACCATCATGTATTTGTTTGCCAAGAAATTTGGTTTCAGCGATCAGTTGGTTGGCAAGGCCAACGGCAAGCAAAACATTGCCCTCAATGGCGATGAGCCTGTCATTGAGGATATTCTGCGCGAAATTAACGCCGGTACCTGGACCATTGGCTACACCGGGCAGTCGCCTGAGCGCCTGAAAGCGCATATGCGCAACATGGATGCGTTCGATGTGAAGACCTTGCGCTGCACCAAGGACGTGGTTGACAAGGAAACCGGCTACAACATGAATGGTGATTATTTCGGGTTGCCGTGGCCGTGCTATGGCAACGCCGCACTCAAGCATCCGGGTTCGCCTAACCTCTACGACACCAGTAAACACGTCATGGACGGCGGCGGTAATTTCCGTGCCAACTTTGGCGTCGACAAGGATGGCGTGAATTTGCTGGCCGAGGACGGCTCTCATTCATTGGGTGCCGAAATCACCACCGGTTATCCTGAGTTTGATCACGTCTTGCTAAAGAAACTGGGCTGGTGGGCCGACCTGACCGAGGACGAGCAAAAAGCGGCTGAAGGCAAAAACTGGAAGACCGATCTTTCAGGCGGCATCCAGCGCGTCGTGATGAAGGTACATGGTTGCCATCCATTTGGTAACGCCAAGGCGCGTGCCGTCGTCTGGAACTTCCCCGATGCCATACCCCAGCATCGCGAACCGATCTACAGCCCGCGTCCGGATATGGTTGCCAAGTATCCGACGCATGCTGACAAGGGTGCGTTCTGGCGCTTGAACACGCTTTATAAAACTATTCAGGATAAGAACAAGGACATCAGCAAGGAGTTCCCGCTTATTCTGACATCCGGACGACTTGTCGAATATGAAGGTGGCGGCGATGAGACGCGATCCAATCCGTGGCTGGCCGAATTGCAGCAGGAGAACTTCGTTGAGATTAATCCGAAAGATGCGGAGGCGAGGGGCATCAAGAACAACCAGTATGTTTGGGTCCATTCGCCAACTGGCGCAAAGATAAAAGTCAAATCAATGCTGACCGAGCGTGTGGCTCCGGGGACAACCTTCGTACCGTTCCACTTCGCGGGCTGGTGGCAAGGTAAAGATCTGCTCGACAAATACCCGGCTGGTGCTGCCCCGATCGTGCGCGGTGAAGCTGTAAATACGGCAACCACGTATGGCTACGACAGCGTAACGATGATGCAAGAAACCAAAACCACACTCTGCCAGGTTGCCTCGGCCTAACCACACAGATATCAGGAGAACTCATCATGGCAAGAATGAAATTTATCTGTGACGCCGAGCGCTGCATTGAGTGCAACGGCTGTGTGACGGCA
>JAJAYN010000035.1 GCA_026786225.1 Burkholderiales bacterium
ACAAGCTGCCAGAGCGAACCTTTCGCTAATTCACGACGCCAAAGCCCGATTTCATGTGCCCATCGTGGCTATCGGCGGCATCACGGTCGATAATGCTCGACAATTGATTTCGGCAAACGCCGACATGGTCGCCGTGATCACATCTCTATTTGACGCTGATGACATCGAGCTACGCGCCCGCGAATTTGTCCACCTATTTACATCAGGAAACCATGTTCACCAATAGCAAAACACTTTTTGAAAAGTCCCAGCATGTCATCCCTGGCGGTGTTAATTCGCCGGTACGTGCTTTTCGCGCCGTTGGCGGCACGCCGATTTTTTTCAAAGAGGGTAAAGGGGCGTATCTATGGGATGTCGATGACCACAGATACATCGACTATGTGGGGTCCTGGGGGCCTGCAATTTTGGGCCACGCACATCCCGAGGTGGTGCGTGTTGTGCAGGAGCGCGCGGCCAAAGGCATGTCGTTTGGTGCACCCACGGAGGCGGAGCTATTGATGGCAGAGCGTCTGTGCGCGCTGTTGCCGTCGATCGAACAAGTGCGACTGACAAGCTCTGGTACGGAGGCGACGATGAGTGCCATACGTCTGGCGCGAGGGTTTACCGGGCGCAATAAAATTGTCAAATTTGAGGGTTGTTATCATGGGCATGGGGATGCGTTGTTGGTCAAAGCCGGATCAGGCGCACTCACATTTGGGACGCCCAGTTCTGCTGGAGTACCGGCAGATGTCGTTGCGCATACTATCGCGCTTAATTACAACGATCTTGATGAACTGGAGACGTGCTTCAGAAAAATGGGTGCTGAAATTGCCTGCGTTATCATTGAGCCAGTAGCGGGCAACATGAATTTCGTGTTGCCAAGCCAAGCATATATGGATGGGCTACGAGGTCTTTGTACTAAGTACGGCTCGGTGTTGATTTTTGACGAAGTGATGACCGGATTTCGAGTGGGCCTTGGTGGTGCGCAAGGCCACTTTGGAATCGTCCCTGACTTGACGACCCTCGGAAAGGTGATCGGTGGCGGTATGCCTGTGGGCGCTTTTGGTGGGCGCCGTGACATCATGGCACACTTGGCCCCGCTAGGCAGCGTCTATCAGGCTGGCACATTGTCAGGAAACCCCGTCGCTGTTGCCGCTGGGTTGAAGACACTCGATTTGGTGGCAACCCCAGGGTTTTTTGAACAACTGGGAAAAAGCACATCAGAGCTGATGGGGGCACTTGGCAATGCAGCACGCGATGCACGGGTTGACTTTAGTGGCACATCTCTCGGCGGTATGTTCGGAATCTTTTTTCGCCCTACTGTTCCTGCAAATTATGCCGAAGCGTTGCAAAGCGACAAGCAACGTTTCAACCGTTTCTTTCATGCCATGCTGAAACGTGGAATTTACCTGGCGCCTTCTGCGTTCGAGGCAGGATTTGTGTCGTCAGCACATTCGAAGTCAGACTTCGAGACGACGGTGCGTGCAGCAAGGGAGGCATTTGCCGAATGTTGAATCAAGTTGTTCACAGACATTCCGCAAGGTGAAGCTCACGGCGACCATTGACGGGGTTGCACTTGCAGCGCTGGTATCTGCTGTAGTGGCGATTGCCGCTGTCTCAGCAGTTGCCGTTTTTTCTGTTGAAAGGCTTATCACCACCAATGAGAGAGCGTTGCGTATGCAGCGTACGGTTTCAAGTTTGGAGGCAATTCGCTTTCACTCGTTTGCTATCGATAGTAGCGAGCAAAGCTATATCATCACAGGAAAAGATGCGGATTTAACGCCGTACCGCGCGGGCACTGTTGAAATTGAGGCCGAGATCACCTACCTTGCTGGTCGACGTTCAGAGCATCCGGAGCTTGACACGCGATTCGAAGAGCTCAAAGAACTTGCACGCAACTACGTTGCTGACGAACGGAAAATCGTTGAAGCCCGCCGAACCATGGGCGAACTCGCTGCAAGTGAGCTGGTGAAAAAACACTTTGGGGACGCAAGCCACGACCAGTTGCTGTTGATTACCTATCAATTGTTGGTGAGCGCTCGAAAACAAATGGATGTGCTGGAAGCAGAGCAGGTCGCTTATGGAGACAAGGTGCGAAGATTGATTCTGGCGCTGATATCCTCTGCGGCGTTCATTCTTGTATATCTTTACCGGTCCGTGCACAGGTTGAGCAGCGAGCAGAAAATAGCGCAGGCGCGTTTTGCCTACCAGGCAACGCACGATTCACTTACGGGCCTTCGCAATCGGCCCGCAGTCATGGAGTACATTGCGAAGAAGCTAGCCAACGGGGAGCACGAAGCCTCGCTGGGTGGTCTGGCACTGTTGTTGATTGACTTGGATGGTTTCAAGTCTGTTAACGACAATTTGGGTCACGATGCGGGCGACGAGTTGTTAAAACAAGTTGCGGCGCGCATTGAGACCGCACTACGAGATTCCGATTATGTAGCGAGACTGGGCGGAGATGAGTTTCTTATCGTAGTTCCACAAGTGTCGGATCAGCAAACAGCAGAGCGTGTTGGGGAAAAAATAATCACTGCGGTTGCAGCCCCATACATCTTGTCCGGAAAGGAATCAAAGGTGACTGCCAGCATCGGAATCAGCATGTTTCCTAACCATGCGCGCGATAGAGAATCGCTCATGAAATGTGCTGATGTTGCACTGTACGAGGCCAAACATGCCGGCCGGAACCGGCTTTGTTTTTACACTATTGGTTTGTGCCGGGAATCAAGACGCTAATGGCAACGAAAGCATCATTGGAAGTGGTCGTGCGGAAAATATCCCCGTGAACGTTTCATATTTGGTAGATGTCTGATCAGAGAAAATGCGCTGTTAAAGGCATACAAGATTCGAGGAGACAGCCGCGCTATCGGATCAACCTTACCTGTTCCGCATACCCGCGACATATTCCGCAACAGCCTGCATATCGGCTTCACGCATCCTCGCCGAAATCGCCTGCATTTGTGTATTTTTGCGTTCGCCTGAAGAAAAGCTCTTTAGCGCAGCGAACGTATATTCTTGCCATTGGCCTGCAAGACGCGGATAAGTGGCAGGTATACCTGCTCCTGCGCCACCATGGCAACCCGAGCACGCGGGGACCTTCAATTCAGGAATTCCCTTGCGATAAATTTTTTGACCCGACTCGGCCAACCCCCTGTCGTGAGAGATGGCATTAGGCTTAGGTTTTTGCATCGAGTAATAAGCCCCGAGTGCTTTCATTTCGTCAATAGGCATATCCGTCTTTAAATTAGCCGCCATTCCCTGCATGATCGGATTCTTGCGGTCTCCCGACTTGAAAAGTGCAAGCTGCTTGGCGATATACTGTTCGGGCATGCCTGCTATGTTCGGGTTGCCAGAAACGGCACTCATACCATCCAAACCGTGGCAGGCAACACATACCGCGCCAGCAATCTGTTGACCACGTGCTAGGACCTCGGCTTTTGCAGGGCCAACCTTAGTCGGTGTGGTTTTGGCGGCTTCAGTGCTTGCGTACGTAGAGTTTGTAGAGATTGCAAGAATTGCAGTTATCAGTATGTGTTTCATCAACAAGCCCTTGATTGAGTTACTGCTGGAGTATGAGCCCAAACCATGATTTTAGCTGATCGCGCCCCAAGAGGAAACTGTGGGTTTATTTGACCGCGCCACTTACGTCGCCTCCGCACACGACCTGGAACAACTTCCGCCCGATGTTGGCGCTGAAGTCGCCTTCGTTGGTCGTTCAAACGCGGGTAAGTCTAGTGTTATCAACACGCTTTCCAACCACAAGCGCCTGGCGTACGTCTCAAAAACACCTGGGCGTACGCAACTCATTAACTTTTTCGCGTTGGGTGATGACCGGACGCTCGTTGACCTTCCTGGATACGGTTACGCTGAAGTACCGGCACGAGTGAAGGCGCATTGGCAAAACGTAATGGCTGCATATGTCAGCACCCGTCATGCGTTAAGTGGCTTGGTGCTGATCATGGACGCACGCCACCCTCTGAAGGCGCTGGACGTCAAGTTGCTCGAGTGGTACCTGCCTACGGGAAAACCAGTTCACTGTCTGTTGACCAAGGCGGACAAACTGTCAAAAAGTGAGCAAACACTCATTCTTCGCAAGGTTACCGCACAGCTTGACACTGCCGGGCATAACGCATCTGTGCAGCTCTTCTCCTCACTGAAAAAGGTGGGTGTGGCGGAAGCAGAGGCTGCGATCGGCAGACTTTTTGAAACGAAAGTTGCTTAGTCTTCGTGTTGAACGACAGCCCCTATGCCCTCAAACACTGTTTAGAACAGCTGGGCGAGATCTCTCAGAAAAGAAAACGGCCCGGGTAAA
>JAJAYN010000036.1 GCA_026786225.1 Burkholderiales bacterium
ACCGATAGCGGACGCAGGCAAGCTGATCGTGACGACAATGCATGGCGTTCCGGAGCCGCTTACATCACGCGCCGCTTTAAGTGCATTTTTGCGTCACCCGCTGATGACCTTCGGCGTGGTCGCACGGATTCACTGGCACGCACTGAAGCTATGGCTGAAACACGTACCGTTTTTCAGCAAACCTGAGCCACCCTCTCTCGAAACCACCCGTTAATAAAACCACCATGAATACCACTACCAACCATCTTTCCTCCTTGCCGCTAGCCGATAGCCTGCCTGCGATTGCCAAATTGTTTTATAGCTTGATCAAGCGGCTGGACCGGGGCTCGCTCACGTTTACGTCGCCCGAGGGCCACACCTCCCTGTTTCACGGTGCGCACCCCGGCCCGCACGCGGACTTACGCATCGCCGATTGGCGTGTTGCAAGCGAAGCCATTAAAGCGGCCGAAATTGGCGTTGCGGAAAGCTATCGAGACGGGCGCATGTTTACCTCCGATCTCACCGCCTTCCTGATGCTCTGTGTAGAAAACGAAAAAGCGCTCGAAAAAGTCTTGTATGGCAAACCACTGGTCGCGCTGCTTTTTCGCATCAAACATCTGTTGCGCGCCAACACTCGCGCCCAGGCCAAAAAGAACATTTCCGCGCACTACGATTTATCAAATTCGTTTTACCAGCTGTGGCTGGATGAAACGATGACCTATTCGAGCGCGGTGTTCAACGGCGACGCAACGCAGTCGATGGCGACTGCGCAAAATGCAAAATATGCGCGCATCCTCGATGTACTCAAACCTTTACCGGGTGAAACGATTCTCGAAATCGGCTGTGGCTGGGGAGGCTTCGCCGAATATGGCGCACAGTCGCGTGGTGTAAAAGTCACCGGTATCACCTTGTCCAATGCCCAGCTTGAATTTGCACAAAAGCGTATTGAGAAAGCGCAACTTGGTCACCTCGTTGATCTGCAATTGATCGATTACCGCGATGTGCAGGGGCAATATGATTATGTCGTGTCCATCGAGATGTTTGAAGCGGTGGGAGAGCGCTACTGGAGTACGTATTTCAAGTCCGTTCGCGATCGCCTCAAGCCGAAGGGCAGGGCGGTGATTCAGTCCATCACCATCGCCGAAGAAGTGTTCGCGCGCTATCGTGAAACCAGCGATTTCATTCGAGAATACATTTTCCCCGGTGGAATGCTCGCGCCAATTCCACGCTTTATTGCCGACGCCAAGAAGCAGGGCCTTCACCGCCGGTGAACCGTATCGCTTTGGGCTCGACTATGCAGACACGCTCAAATGGTGGTTACATCGCGTAAACGCCAGGGTGAATGACATAAAACCGCTCGGTTTCGATGAAAAATTTTTGCAAATCTGGCGCTTCTATCTTTGCTACTGCGAGGCAGGCTTCCGCACGGGGCGAACCGACGTGATGCAAATTGAATTGACGCGCGAAAGCTAGGGTGACAACGGTGCATGCTATGCGAAAGTCAGTATATCGAGCCTGCTGCATTCTGTTTTTGATGGGCTCGCTAAACGCGTCCGCCAACAGCCTTCCGGAGCACTTGACGAGAGACGTGATGGGTCTGGCTGTGCGCGGTAACGCCGTGATGCGGTTTTTTGGCCTGAAAGTCTATGACGTTCGCCTGTGGACACCCATGAAGCCTTTTTCTTACGCTGACCCGTTTGTGGTGGAACTGGTCTACGACATGTCGCTCAAGGGTAAGGACATTGCCGATCGCAGCGTCAAGGAGATGCGTGCTCAAGGTGTCAACGACGAAATTAAGCTCAAGCGTTGGGGCGATGAGATGGCGAAGATCTTCCCGGATATCAAACAAGGCGATGCGTTGATTGGCGTGTCGCTGCCGGGCAAGGAAGCGCGTTTTTACGATCGTGAAAAACTGATCGCGACGGTTCCTGACCCGGAGTTTGCGAAGGCTTTTTTCGACATCTGGTTATCTGAAAAGTCGAGTGAACCCAAGCTGCGTCTCAAATTATTGGGCGAGCAGTAGGTCTGATTTTTCTTACGCTGCGCAAACGATTTATTACGGGGAAAGCCCTGTCTACTTCCACCGAATTGGGCTCCTCCCGCGCTTCCACGTGGCGATTGCTCGCCTATAGCCTCACCAGTATCCCGCTGGCGATGGCGGCGTTGCCAATCTACGTGCATGTGCCCAAATTCTATTCCGATGTAGTCGGACTCAATCTCATCGCCATCGGCGGATTGTTGCTGGCCGCGCGCGTGTTCGATGCGATTCAGGATCCTTTATTGGGTTACTGGAGTGATCGCTATCGCGACTCACGCTTTGGCCGAATGCTTTGGGTGATGCTTGGCACCCCATTTTTGGCAATCGGCATGTACGGCCTGTTTCATCCGCCACACTGGGATCAGGGCGTGATGGCATGGTGGCTGTTGGCGATGTTGTTTCTGGTTTACACCGCATTCAGCATGTTGCAGATCAGCTATCAGGCATACGGTGCCGAAATTTCTGATCATCCTGTCGAGCGAACGCGTGTCACCTCATGGCGCGAAGGGCTGGGATTGGTCGGCGTATTTCTTGCGGCCGCATTACCGGAAATACTTTCAAAGCAACAAGGGCCGCGCGAAGGATTTGCGTCGTTCTCGACAATTTTTGTGCCCTTATTGTTTTTGCTGGTGGCCGTCACGGTCATTTTTTCGCCTCGCGCTATTGCGCGTACCCAAGCCGCGACTAAAGACGCGTTGCGTGCCATGTGGAAGCCGCTCAAAAACCCGCTCTTCAAGCAGTTGCTGATCATTTTTGTATTTAACGGTATTGCCGCATCGATCCCCGCGACGCTCGTATTGTTCTTCATCGATGACGTCATCAGGGCTCCAGACCTCTCGGCACATTTCCTGATCGCTTACTTCGCCGCCGGTGCATTGGGCATGCCGCTTTGGGTCATTCTCTCGGCGCGGATCGGCAAGGGCCGCGCCTGGTGTGTGGGAATGCTGGTATCCATCGTCGCGTTTGTATGGACGTTTACCCTGACGTCGGGCGATACAACGCCTTTCATGATCATCTGTATCCTGTCGGGCTTGGGACTCGGTGCCGATCTGGCATTGCCGCCATCCATACTCGCGGATGTCATCGATGACGACGACAAGCGCGGACTGGGACGCAACGAAGGTGCTTATTTCGGCCTCTGGAACCTGGTGACGAAAATGAACCTGGCGTTGGCCGCGGGAATCGCACTCCCGTCGCTGGCTTTATTGGGTTACCAACCAGGACTCGCTCAGGCACCCAATGCGCTGCTGTATCTGGCGGGTGTTTACGCCTTGTTGCCGTGCGTATTAAAAGCGGCCGCAGCAGTAGCCTTGATTAAGTCGCCATTTTTCCGCAGCGCGGCACCACTGCCGCCCCTAACCAAAGGAGTTTGAACATGATGCGCTGGTTAATCGCACTCGGTACTGCAATATTGATGGGCGGATGCGCCACCCTGACGCCGCAGGATTACGCAAAGGAAACGCCAAAGCTCGATCTGGCCACTTATTTCAACGGCAAGGTCGACGGCTGGGGAATGGTGCAGGACCGCTCCGGCAAAGTGTTGCGACGGATGTACGTCGAACTCGATTGCAAATGGATCGGCAACGAAGGCGTACTGGATGAAACTTTCCAGTGGTCCGATGGCAAGACGGAAAAGCGCGTATGGAAAATCCGCAAAGATGGCGATCGCTACATCGGCACGGCTGGCGACGTGATTGGCGAGGCTAAAGGAGAAGCCGCCGGAAATAGCCTGCGCTGGAACTACGTCTTGGCGCTACCCGTCGATGGCTCCACGTACCATATGGACATGGACGACTGGATGTGGATGATCGATGAAAAGACGATGGCCAATCGTACGACGATGTCGAAGCTTGGCGTGCGCGTGGCGGAGATCAGCATTTTTTTCAGGAAGCGCTAACGCAGCAGGGAGATTTTATAAAACACCAGCATTGACGGGCGTTCCGTGGCATTTATTGCCTGGAAACCGCGCCAATGCTGGTTTTACATATTTAAATGTTGAGGTCGCAGGCCATGGCGCTGAATAGCAGAATCACCAGTTGGGCAAACAAGCGCGTGTGGATTGTCGGCGCATCTACCGGCATTGGTGCCGTTCTCGCGACGCAGTTGCATGCGCTCAAGGCCAAAGTCGCCGTGTCCGCGCGCAGTGCCGACAAACTGGAGGAGATCGTCGCGCGCCTGGGCGCCGCAAATGCGCTTGCCCTGCCGCTGGACATCACCAAAGTTGAAACAATCAAGGCGTCGGAAGAAAAACTGGTCGCGGCCTGGGGCGGTTACGATCTGGTCGTGTTCATGGCGGGCGATTACACGGCGATGCGTGCGTGGGAGCTTGATCTGAAGGTCGCCAAGCAAATGGTCACCGTCAACTGGGAGGGCTTTCTGAACGGCTTATCGATCGTGATTCCGCGCTTTATGCAAGCGGGTGCCGGCGGGATCGCGCTGGTATCGAGCGTCGCAGGCTACCGGGGATTGCCAAAAAGCCTGGTCTACGGGCCGACCAAGGCTGCGCTTATCAACCTGGCCGAGGTGCTATATCTGGATTTGAAGGAAAAGGGCCTCGACATTTACGTCATCTGTCCGGGCTTCGTAAAAACACCGATGACCGACAAGAACGATTTCGAAATGCCGTCACTCATCACGCCGGAAGAGGCAGCGACAGAAATTATCAAGGGATTTGAGAAAGGTGAGTTTGAAATTCACTTTCCCAAAGGCTTCACACGCATGCTCAAACTATTGCGGCACCTGCCGTACTCGCTGTACTTTCCTGCGATCAAGAAGTCGACAAAATTGTGACCCGCTCGGTCGCTCTGGTACGTTTTGTTGACTACTGGCATGCGCTGACGCCGGCGACGGTCGATGCCATCAATACCATTTACACGGAAGCAGCATATTTTCGCGATCCGTTCAATGAAGTCACCGGCATTGAAAAGATCCATCACATCTTTTCCGACATGTTTGTGCGGTTGGATGAACCAAAATTCACCATTACCGAAACGATTGAAGAACCACACGGCGTACTGCTGATTTGGGATTTCACGTTTCGCCTCAAGACGCTGAAACCACAGTTGACGCGGCGCATTCACGGCACGTCGCACATCCGTTTTGCCGAGGACGGACGCGTTCAATATCATCGTGATTACTGGGATGCAGCCGGGGAGCTTTACGAACAACTGCCTCTGGTCGGTTGGCTAATGCGATTTCTCAAGAAGCGCGTCGGCTAAGACGCCTGCAACCAGCCTTCACCTCCGCTTCTCAAGAATGAACAGGAAACCCTTCATCGCCACGGCATTTTCAGTACGAATGATTGCGCTGTCGCAGACACTGATTTTCAGGGAGTTTGCTGCCGCCAATTGCTCGATATATCGAACCGAGTGCGCATAGCGGCCACTGGGCTGCAAGCACATTCCCTCCATCAGGTCATCGGGCGTTTCAACCGAGAAAGCAAATGCGCCGTTCGCGGTCAGACGCCCGGCAACTTCAGTAAACAAAGTCGTGAGGTCGCCGACGTAAATCAACACATCTGTCGCGGCGATCAGTTCAACCGGCAGATGGATTGTTTTGAGATAAGAAACCACATCGCATGCGACGAGGTCGTCGTAAATGCCGCGCGCACGCGCAACGGCCAACATCTGCGGGGAGAGATCGACGCCGACGAGGCGCTTGGCCGCAGACCGAATTTGTACGCCGAATAATCCGGTGCCGCAACCAAGATCCAGAACCGTGGGCATGTCGGTGCCAGGCGCGGCGAATTGATCCAGCCAGGGTTGGAGCACAGTCTTTAGCAGTGACGGAATCTGGTAGCCCAGACGCTGAACCAAGTGCTCATCGAACGTCGCAGCCATGCTGGCGTAAAGGCGCTCGACCAACTCGGGCGGTGTGGAGCTCGGCTGCTCACCGGCATACTGGGCGCGCCGAAAACCTGCGATGGCGTGTTGGGGATCGCGCGCGAGCACGGCCGCGGTCGAGGTTTTGGCTGCGGCGACGTCGCCGGACTGTGCCTGGCACTCGGCGAGGTCGAGCCAGGCATCTATAAACGCGGGATTGTGATCCACCGCCGCGCGCAAGCTCGGCAGTGCTTCCACATGTCGCATCTGCCGCATCAACAGCAGGCCGAGACCGTGATGCGCGAAGGAGAAGTCCGACCGTAGCGCGATGGCCTGACGATAACACTGCTCTGCTCGAGCCAGATCCTCGCATTCGATGAGCACATTGCCCAGATTGTTGAGTGCCTCCGGGAATCGTGGCTGATGCACCAGCGCCGCCTCAAACGCACGACAAGCAGCAGGAAAATTGCGTTTCTGTTGGAGCAGCAGGCCGAGGCCGTGATGCGCGAAAGAGAAGTCCGACCGTAGCGCGATGGCCTGACGATAACACTGCTCTGCTCGAGCCGGATCCTCGCATTCGATAAGCACATTACCCAGATTGTTGAGGGCCTCCGGGAATCGTGGCTGATGCACCAGCGCTGCCTCAAACGCACGACAAGCAGCAGTAAAATTGCGTTTCTGCTGGAGCAGTACGCCCAGGTTGTAATGCGCCAGCGGCAATCGCGGTTCCAGGCGGATTGCGTCGCGATAAAGCGGCTCGGCGCACTCCAGATTGCCCATTTCGAAATAGGCAAGACCCAGTTGCAGGGTGAGGTGAGGATTACGCCGGTCTATCTGGCGTGCGAGTTCATACTGCACCAGCGCAGCGTGAAGGTTGCCGCCTCGCTGCTCGACCATCCCAAGCCAGATGCGCACCGGTGCCTGGCGGGCTGCTTCACCGACGGAATTGAGGAACGCCTCACACCTGGCCCGCGCCGCGTCAAGGTCGCCTTGCCGCACCTGCGCCGCGATCTCTGCGACGACATGCTGATCGCGCGCTTCCGCCATCGCAGCTAGCGTTTACCGGGGCTTTCAATGTACTCAAATACCTTGATGACACGCGACACACCCGACGTGGTCCGCGCAAGTTCGGTCGCCGCGTCTGCTTCGTCACGAGTCACGATGCCCATGAGAAAGGCGGTACCCGATTCGGTGACCACCTTTACGTGATTGATCGAGAAGCGACCGTTGTTGATGAAGCGCGTTTTTACGTTGGTGGTGACGAGGCCGTCATTTGCACGCGCCGTGAGTGCGGTGTTGCCGCCGACAACGAGCTCATTGACTACATTTTTCACACTGGCAATACCGCGAATCGCGTCACCGACATCCTGCTTGATCTGCTCACTTGGAACTTCACCTGTGACCAGTACCGTCAGGTTGAAACTGGTGATATTGACGTGAACGTCCTTGAAGCGCTCAAGCAACCGACCCCGCGACTTCCATTCAATATTCTCGTCTTCAACATAGACGCCTGTTGAGCGCCGGTCATCGACCATCAATGCGGCTGCACCAAAACCTGTCGCTACGAGCGGGAAACAGCCTTGCAGCAATAGCATGGAGGCCGAAACAATTAGCAGGGCAAAAAATTTCATCTGGGCACGCATTAAATTTCTCCAAACATAAGGTTATCGATGGCGTCGCAAAGACAGTGCAGCATGAGCAGGTGCACCTCCTGAATGCGGGTGGTTGTCTGTGAATCGACGTTAAGCAAAACATCACCTGTTTGCATCAGGCCTGCGATCTTGCCGCCGTTACGTCCGGTCATGCCGACCACATGCATGCCCTTGAGGTGCGCCGCTTTGATCGCCGAAACGACATTTTTTGAATTCCCGCTGGTGGAAATTGCAAACAGAACATCGCCGCTTTTGCCGAGTCCCCGTACCTGTTTGGAAAAAATTTCGTCGAAGGAATAATCGTTGGCCACTGCCGTCAGAATGGAACTGTCCGTGGTCAGCGCAATAGCCGCGAGTTCCTCGCGTTCGCGCTCAAAGCGTCCCACCAGCTCGGCCGCGAAATGCTGTGCATCGCCTGCGGAGCCGCCGTTTCCGCAGCTAAGAATTTTTCCGCCATTTGTGAGGCAGGCGACCATCGCGTGCGAGGCCGCCGCGATGCGTGGTGTGAGCGCGGTCACGACGCGTTGCTTGGTGTCAACGCTGTCCTGAAAGTGCCGGGTGATGCGATTTTCAATATTAATCATGGACAAATTTTACGCTTCAAACGCATTGCGGAGCCATTCGACATCGTTCAGATTCAATCCGTTCAACAGTACCGCATCGAAACGACACGGCGGCAATTGCTTCAGCCCACCCAGATAATGCTGGGCCGTCGCGATAATCCTGGCCTGCTTCGTCGGCGTGATACTGGCCAGCGCGCCGCCGAAATTCGTCCAGCCTGAGGTGGTCGTCCGCAGCTTTACCTCAATGAATACCAGCCATTCTGCGTGCTGCATGATCAGATCGATCTCACCGTAGCGGCAGCGGTAGTTTCGCACCACCAGTTTCAGAC
>JAJAYN010000037.1 GCA_026786225.1 Burkholderiales bacterium
CAAACGACGATGAGCGCGCACCAATGGCGGCCCGATAGCCTGGGGGTGGGTGGGTCGGGCGTGAACCAGATGTGCGAAAAAACATCGAGTACTTTCGGGAAACCTGCAACCCAGCCTGCGATGGCGATCGGTATCAGCCACAGTGCTCCCCACCACATCAGCGCCATCAGCCGCCAGGAGAGGTCGTGAAGTTGAAATATGGGCAGCCCTGGCGAGCCGACAGACAGGATCAAAGGCGAAATCAGAAGGGTTAGCGCCATGCCGAAAAAAGCCAGCAGTGCGCCAAATACGCGATCCAGCAAGACTATTGGCTTCGCGCCAAGCCCTCCCCCTGCATCAACATAAGAAATGCGTTCGCTCATTCCGCAAATGCGAACAACACGGCGTCTGCCGGAACGAGGTCATTTTCTTTGAACGCCACCCGCTCAACGATGCCGTCTTTCGGACTGATGATGGTGTGCTCCATCTTCATTGCTTCCATGATGATGAGCGCCTGACCTTTTTTCACGCTGTCCCCCACCTTTGCCATCACCTTGACCACGCGGCCCGGCATCATCGCCGTGAGTCGGCCAGCGTTCGCATCTGACTCACCTTCGAAGAGGAATGGGTCGCCCAGTCGAAGCGTATGACGGGTATCTGCAAACAGGATGGAAATGTTATTGCCGTAGGCCAGTACCAGCGCAGATTCGGCATGGCCGTTGGCGGTGAACGAAACGACAGAGCCGTTCTGAGTCGATGCGGCAACGACATATTCGCGCTCGGCGATGCGCACATGTCGTGTCGTTCCGATGGTCTCGATATCGACAGTGACAATCTCTTCATCATTGACGGTATGAAACTCCAGCGCGCGATGCGCACCGCGATTGAGCCACCAGCCGATCTTGCGGTCCCACGCGTCGTTGCCATTTGTACTGGCTTCGCGGGACAGCAAGTCAAGCGAAGCAGCAATCAGCGCGCGATCCGGCAAATGCGACTCGTCGGCAAACAGACTGGCGCGGTGCGTTGGAATGAATGAAGTATCTGTTTTACCCGCGAGAAATGCGGGGTGTTTCACCAACTGCTGCAGAAACGCCAGATTGGTTTTGACGCCCAGCACATCGGTTTGTGCGATCGCGTCCTGCATGCGGCGCGTCGCCTCCGCGCGGTCTTCGCCCCAGGTAATCAGTTTCGCGATCATCGGGTCGTAATACACGCTGATTTCGTCGCCGGACACGACGCCGGTATCGAGCCGCACATCGTCATCGGCAACAATCGTCGGCGTCGCAAACACGTGCATCTTGCCGGTCTCGGGCAGGAAGTCGTTGGCCGGATTTTCGGCACAGATGCGCACTTCGATGGCATGACCGCCGGTAATGATTTCAGTTTGTTTGAGTGGCAATGGTTCGCCTGCGGCCACGCGTACCTGCCATTCAACCAGATCCTCGCCGGTGATCATTTCAGTGATCGGGTGCTCCACCTGCAGACGCGTATTCATTTCCATGAAAAAGAACTGGCGATCTTCACCGACGATGAATTCAATCGTGCCGGCGCCGCGATAGGCAATTGCGCGCGCAGCCGCGACAGCCGCCTCGCCCATTTTCTCGCGTAGTTCGTCCTCGATGGAATCGATGAACGGCGAGGGCGTTTCCTCCAATACTTTTTGGTGTCGCCGCTGGATCGAGCATTCGCGTTCGAACAAATGTACGTAATTGCCGTGCGTGTCGCCGAACACCTGAAACTCGATATGGTGCGGGCTGAGTACGTAGCGCTCGATCAGCACGTCATCATTGCCGAACGCGTTTTTGGCTTCGCGGCGCGCGGCCTCCAACTGTGCGGTAAAGTCCTCCGCTTTCTCAACCAGCCGCATGCCCTTGCCGCCACCGCCCGCCACCGCCTTGATCAATTGCGGATAGCCGACGCGCTGCGATTCCTCTGCCAGAAATGCCACGTCCTGATTGTCGCCATGGTAGCCCGGCACCACCGGCACCCCGGCTTTTTCCATTAGCGCCTTGGCGGCACTCTTGGAGCCCATTTTCTCGATGGCTTCTGGCGTGGGGCCGATAAAGGCGATGCCAGCCAGCTCACACTGGCGGGCGAAGTCTTCGTTTTCCGACAGGAAACCATAGCCGGGGTGTACGGCCTGGGCACCGGCGCGTTTGGCCACGTCGAGAATCACGTCAGCCTTGAGATAAGAGTCAACCGGCCGCGGTCCGCCGATGCGAAAAGCTTCGTCCGCCTGCTTGACATGCTGGGCATGCTGGTCGGCGTCCGAGTAGACGGCAACGGTGCGAATACCCATGCGTTTACAGGTGCGGATGACGCGGCAGGCAATTTCGCCACGGTTGGCGATCAATATCTTGTTGAACATCATTTACCCTAGACGGCGAACAACAATTGGTAGGCCAGCATCAGCCAGATGCAAAGCAGGAGCAGGCAACTGGTCAGAAATGCGTAGAAACGGTTCATGACTACATTGCTGGTGCAGTGTATGTAGCTGTGCACGTAGCGCGCGAGCACGTAGCCCCAGGCCAGAATAATGTGCGGCATGCAAATGAGGCCGGCGGCGTAAACGGTGAGGGTGGAAACGTAAAACATCACCGGCAGCTCGAACAAATTGCGGAAATTATCCGGTGCCCGTGAGTCAGGCATCACCGTGGTCATCTGCGCAGAAGTTGCCGTTTTCTGTGGATGCACACGATTCTGTTTATAGAACGCGATGCGGCGGCGAAACATGGTGCCTGCCACCAGACAGACCAGCAGGAACATCGCCAGCAGCGGATACAGCATCAATTTTATTTCCATTCAGCTCTCCTCAATCCAGCGGGCTTTACGTTTTTCCAGAAAAGCAGAAACGCCTTCCTTGCCCTCGGCGCTGGCGCGTACACGGGCGATGCGCTTTGCCGTATCGGCAATGACGGCGTCGTCGATGGGCCGGTTGCTTATGGCCGAAATAAGTGACTTGGCCTCAAAATGCGCGGATGGTCCACCCTGCATCAAGGCATCGCAAATATCGTTGATTTTTTCGTCCATGCTGTCATCGCTCGCCGTGAGCTCGTGCAACAGCCCGAGACGAAATCCTTCAGCCGCGTCGAAGCGTTCAGCCGTCAGGAAATAACGATGCGCTGCGCGCTCGCCAATCGCGGCGATTACATATGGCGAAATCACGGCGGGAATCAGACCCAGCTTTACTTCAGAAAGTGAAAACGCGGCGTTGTGCGTTCCTACTGCGATGTCGCAGCAAGCCACGAGGCCCACACCGCCACCATAGGCAGCACCCTGCACGCGCGCAATCGTCGGTTTTGAAATTCCATGCAACGTGCGCATCAGTTCACCCAGCGCCATGGCATCGCGGAAGTTCTCGTCCTCAGAATACGTCGCCATGCGCTTCATCCAGTTCAGATCCGCACCTGCGGAAAAGGATTTGCCAGTGGCGGAAAGAATCACCACTCGCACATGTTCGTTTGCATCAAGAGAACGAAGTGCGGCGGTCAAATCCGCGATCAACACATCGTCGAACGCATTGTGTTTTTCAGGATTGTTAAGCGTAACAATTCCCAAGGGGCCATCGATTTCGAGAAGAACGTAGCTCATCGACATTCCCCCCTTTGCAAAAGGGTG
>JAJAYN010000038.1 GCA_026786225.1 Burkholderiales bacterium
GTGATCTTTGCGTTCTTGGCAGGACGCTCAATGATGATCTTGCCGACGGACGCACTGGCAAGCTTTTTCTTGAGGTAGGTGCGAACCTTGATGTCCTCAAGCAACATGATCGGGAAGTTTTTGCTGTTGGCGTACCACTTTGAAGTGAAATTCTTGTGGACTGCCAGGCGAAACCCAATCGGTGATATTTTTTGTCCCATCGTTGCCCCTTATTGCTTGCCGTCGCCAACCGTCAGGAAGACGTGGCAAGTCGGTTTAATGATACGGTTCCCACGGCCTTTGGCACGCGCAGTAAAGCGCTTCAGCACAGGACCCTTTTCAACCATGATGGTGGCAACTTTCAATTCGTCGATGTCGGCACCGTTGTTGTGCTCGGCATTGGCGATGGCGGATTCCAAGACCTTCTTGATAATGGTCGCGCCCTTTTGTGGCGAGAAGGCAAGGATATTCAGGGCGTGATCGACCTTCTTGCCGCGAATCAGGTCCGCGACAAGGCGGCCTTTTTGCGCGGAGAGGCGCACACCAAACAAATTAGCGGAGACGTTCATGTGCTCAGCTCCTATTTCTTCGCAGGCGCGGCGGCCTTTTTATCGGCCGGATGGCCTTTGAAGGTGCGGGTCAGCGCGAATTCGCCCAATTTGTGACCGACCATGTTCTCGGACATGTACACCGGAACATGCTGCTTGCCGTTGTGAATGGCGATGGTCAGGCCGACGAAATCCGGCAGGATGGTGGAACGACGCGACCAGGTCTTGATCGGACGTTTGTCTTTAACAGCAGCAGCTGCTTCGACTTTTTTCAACAGATGGCCGTCGCAGAACGGGCCTTTTTTAACGGAACGTGTCATGTCAGATGGCCTCTATTACTTCGCTTTGTGACGATCGCGAACGATCATGCTCTGCGTGCGCTTGTTGGTGCGGGTCTTGAAGCCCTTGGCTTTTTGTCCCCATGGCGAGACCGGATGGCCACCACCGTTAGAGCGACCACCGTGTGGGTGATCAACCGGGTTCATACAAATACCACGAACCGTCGGACGCCGGCCACGCCAACGATTGGCACCGGCTTTACCGATGACGCGCAAGCCGTGCTCACCGTTGCCGACTTCACCAATGGTGGCGCGACAATCAACGTGCACTTTGCGAATTTCACCAGAGCGCAAGCGGAGCTGCGCATACAGCCCTTCGCGAGCCAGCAGCTGTACCGACGTACCTGCTGAGCGTGCGATCTGCGCGCCTTTACCTGGCAACATTTCGATGCAATGAACAGTGGAGCCGACCGGGATATTGCGCAGCGGCAAGGTGTTGCCCACTTTGATCGGGGCCTCAGCACCGGACACCAGTTGCGCACCAGCGGAAATACCCTTTGGCGCAATGATGTAACGACGCTCACCATCGACATAGCATAACAGGGCGATATTTGCGCTGCGGTTTGGATCGTACTCAAGACGCTCGACTTTGGCGACGATGCCGTCTTTGTCGTTGCGCTTGAAATCGATAATGCGATAGTGTTGCTTATGGCCACCGCCTTGATGACGGGTGGTGATATGGCCGTGATGATTGCGGCCAGCGTGTTTGTATTGCGGCTCAAGCAAAGCGGCGTGCGGTGCACCTTTGTGCAATTCCGCATTCACCACCTTGATCATGCTGCGACGACCGGGTGAGGTCGGCTTGGTTTTGACGAGTGCCATTACACGGCTCCTTCGGCAAAGTTGATGTCCGTATCACCCTTGAGGCAAACGTATGCCTTCTTGACGTGATTGCGGCGGCCTTCAAAACGTCCATGACGCTTCGCCTTGCCTTTTTGGTTGACAATGTTGACGCTGGCGACTTCGACTTTTTGATCCTTGAACAAGAGCTCAACGGCAGCTTTCACTTCCGTCTTTGTCGCGTCGCGCAACACCTCAAATACAACTTGTTTTTGCTTGTCGGCCACCATGGTGGCTTTTTCCGAAATGACGGGGCGCAATACCACCGTCAATAAGCGTTCCTGGCTACTCATGCGAGCACCTCTTCGAATTGCTTGACCGCACCCTTGGTCAAAATGACCTTGGCGAAGCGCACCAGGTTAACCGGATCAGCGTGCTTGGCCTCCATCACCATGACATCAGGCAGATTGCGCGAGGACAAATACAAATTGTCGTCGAGCGTGTCTGTAATTATCAACACCTGCTCAAGACCCATGCTCTTTAGCTTGATAGCCAAAAGTTTCGTCTTTGGTGATTCGAGCGTCATGTTGTCGATAACGGAAAGACGATCTTCACGAACCAGTTGCGACAGAATCGCAGCGATACCAGCACGGTGCATTTTCTTGTTGACCTTCTGCGAGAAATTCTCGTCAGGCAGGTTAGGGAAAATACGGCCGCCTCCACGCCAGAGGGGCGAGGAAGCCATACCGGCACGCGCACGGCCGGTACCTTTTTGACGCCAAGGTTTCTTGGTCGATTTCTGAACGTCGCTACGACCTTTTTGCGCACGGTTACCCGAACGCGCATTGGCTTGATACGCCGTTACGACCTGGTGAACGAGCGCTTCGGAGTAGTCCCTGCCGAACAATTCGGCGGAAGCTGGCATTGTGCCTGCGTCTGCGCCTTTGTCGTTAATCAGCTTGAGTTCCATTATTTGGCCCCGCCTTTCACGAGCTTCGTCTTGGCTGCCGGACGAACCACGATCGTGCCGTTTTTGTGGCCTGGCACCGCACCCTTAACCAGAATCAACTGGCGCTCAGTGTCGATACGGGCTACCTCAAGCATTGGGGCAGTACGACTCACGTTGCCAAGCTGGCCGGCCATGCGTTTACCTGGAAACACGCGGCCCGGATCCTGCGCCATGCCAATGGAACCTGGCACATTATGCGACTTGGAGTTGCCATGCGAGGCGCGGTTAGACGAGAAATGGTGACGCTTGATAACACCCGAGAAACCCTTGCCCAGCGAAGTACCCGACACGTCGACCTTTTGGCCAACGGCGAACATTTCGACCGACAGGACTGAGCCGACTTTGATATCGGCGAGTCTTTCCGGTGTTGCAGTGAATTCACTCAAGACGGAACCCGCTTCCACACCGGCTTTGGCATAGTGCCCAGCTTGCGCTTTAGTCACACGCGAGGCACGGCGCGTGCCATATGCGATCTGCACAGCCGAATAGCCGTCGGTGTCGGGGGTCTTGATTTGGGTGACACGGTTGTTCGACACGTCCAGCACAGTTACGGGGATGGCAGTACCATCATCCGTAAAAATGCGAGTCATGCCAACCTTCCGGCCGACGAGACCTAGACTCATCATTACTTCCTTTTTTAGTTAGCCCCGCATCAACTGAAATAACGAATCAGTCGTTTGCAGGGTGTTGGCTACTATTGGCCAACGAATCAAATGTACCTTATTGGTACTTTAGGCACTACTTCTACATCTACATTGCCGCGAATGGTAACACCCGTAGCAAAGAGGCGCGATTATAGCCGCCTCCTTAATAAAATTCAACTACTTACAGCTTGATTTCGACATCCACGCCGGCCGGCAGGTCGAGCTTCATCAGGGCGTCGACGGTTTTGTCCGTAGGATCGATGATGTCCATTAAACGCAGGTGGGTACGAATTTCGAACTGGTCGCGTGATGTCTTGTTCACATGGGGTGAACGCAGAACGTCGAAACGCTCAATTTTCGTCGGCAGCGGAACCGGCCCTTTGACAACCGCACCAGTACGCTTTGCTGTCTCAACGATTTCTGCAGCGGATTGGTCGATCAGGCGGTAGTCAAATGCCTTCAGACGAATGCGGATTTTTTGTTTGGCTTGTGGTGCAGTTGCCATGCTTTTTCCTTTGAGAGATGGCGGCTTGTTGCCGCCTCCCTGCCAATTAACGTACTGGCCTAATTTTACTTAACGATTTTAGAAACCACGCCTGCGCCGACGGTACGACCGCCTTCACGGATGGCGAAGCGCAACCCGTCTTCCATCGCAATCGGGGCAATCAATTGCACCACGATCTTGACGTTGTCACCAGGCA
>JAJAYN010000039.1 GCA_026786225.1 Burkholderiales bacterium
GTCTTTCTGAGGGCAAGTTGCCGGCGTGCGCTGAAATGTGTTCGACGAAGGCGTTGCTGGCCGGCGATGGCGACGTCATCATGTCCATCTACAAGCAGCGTGTGCAGCGCAGAGGCAAAGGTGACGAAGTTTGGGGTTGGGCGATGGCCTACAACCGGAGCGATGCGAAGCCGCAGGTCGCAGGAGCAAAAACATGATGGCTCGGGTATTTTTGAGATACGGTGCCTGCACGGCATTGGTCTTGGGGCTCGTGGCTTGCGGTGAAACTGACCAGACGGCCAAAACGGAAAAAGTTTATGCCGGCAAGAAGGACGAGCGCGCCTACGAAAACAAGTTGTTCGGCAACGACAAGAAAAAGTGGGAAGCGACCATGGCTGCGCGTACCAAGCCGCAGAACGAGTACCTGCGTACGGACAGCAAATGAGTCACTTCTCAAAGCCAACGGAGAACACTGAAATGACATCAACCATCGCGACTCAATTCTGGCGCACGCTTGGGGCCGCCCTGCTGTTCGCTTTACCCCTGCTGAATGCCAGTGCGCAGGCTCCGGCTGCGTCACCTCCAGCAGCGCCAGCCCCGGCTGCTACGGCACCGGTGGTAGCACCTCTAGAGGCTGCCAAACCAGCACCCGAATTGGCGCCGGGTAGCACGGCTAAACCGGGTTGGAACGTCCCGCCTAAATGGGCTGATGTGGAGCAGAAAGCGCAGTATGCGTCTGTTGCAGGGCGAGAAACAAACGTACTCATCGAAGACGCTGGACGCGAATGGCGTGTACTTCGAAACGGCCCGCTGACGTTTTATGGCGGCATTGCCATTCTGGTCGTGCCGGCCATGCTGTTTCTGTTTTTTGTGACGAAAGGGCAGATCAAGTTGCAGGGCCAGCCCACCGGACGCCTGATCGAGAGATTCAACAGTGCTGAACGCGTTGCGCATTGGACCATGGCGCTCAGCTTTGTGGCGCTGGCGCTGACAGGGCTTGCACTGTTGTTCGGCAAATACGTCTTATTGCCCTTGCTGGGGGCGGGCGCTTTTTCAGGCATCGCGGATGCTGCCAAAGTGATTCACAATTTTGTCGGACCGTTGTTCATGTTCAGTCTGGTCGTTTTCATCGTCTTGTACATTCGCGACAACATCTGGCGCGCCTACGACATGGCGTGGATCGGCAAGTTTGGCGGGATACTATCGGGGGAGCATGTTCCTTCGGGCAGATTCAACGCGGGTGAAAAAGTCTGGTTCTGGATCGGTGTGGTCTTTCTGGGCATCGTCATCAGTGTGTCGGGTGCCATCCTGCTGTTTCCCAACTGGAATACGTCGCGCGAAATCATGGGAGGAGCCAATCTGGTACATGCCGCAGTCGGCTGTTTGTTCATAGCGATGTCTTTTGCGCACATCTATCTGGGTACCGTCGGTATGGCAGGCGCATACAAAGCCATGCGCGAAGGTACCGTCGATGAAGAGTGGGCCAAGGAGCATCACGAGATCTGGTACGACGAAGTCAAGGCGGGAAAGCGTGATCAAAAAATGGTTGGGGTTGCTCATCCGGCCGCTGGCGATTAAGGAGCAGAGACGATGAACTTCAAACATTTGTTCGCTTGTCTGGTGGTCACATGTATTAGTGCCAGCGCATTTGCCAAACTGCCCCCGCCAAAGCCTGTGCCACCGCTTGACCCGGTCGCTGCGGCGGCGAAGGTAGAAAAAGACAAACCGGCTGCCGAAAAAGCCAAGGCGCTGCAGGCTGGTGCCGAGGATCGCGCCGTGAAGAATTTTCAGGCGAACATGAAAAAGGCTGGAAAGCCTGTTCCAAAACCCACGCCAATTGTTGTAGCTGCAGCTCCTGGTGCTGCACCCGTGCTTCCCTTGCCGGGGGCGAAAGCCGTTGCCCCGGCCAAGGATGTTAAAGCGCCTGCATCTCCTCCGAAAAAAACGTAATCAAAGTGAAAACAGCAGTTTTTTAATCCAAGGCGACCATCGTGAATAAAGCAATTGCTAGTTTATTGGCTCCCCTCGTACTGGCTGGCTGCGCCACGATGGGTGCATCGGGCCCGGTTGCAGTTGCAAAGCTTGAGGCCACCAAAGGCAACACCACCTCTGGCACAGTCACCTTCACGCAGGCAGGTGACAAAGTTCGCGTCGAGGCAAATGTCAGCGGATTGAAGCCAAATGCCGAGCACGGATTTCACGTGCACGAAAAAGGCGATTGCAGTTCCGGTGACGGCATGAGCACCGGTGGACACTTCAATCCACTTGGTAAGGCGCACGGCGCGCATGGCGGCGCGGAGCATCACGCTGGCGATCTGCCTTCGCTAAAATCCGATGCGGCGGGCAATGCGAAATTTTCAGTGCTCGTCGATATCATTACCGTATCCCCGAGTGCGACGAGTGTGGTCGGTCGGGGCATGATCGTGCATCGCGACCCTGATGATTACAAAACGCAGCCCACGGGTAATGCCGGTCCGCGTATCGCCTGTGCTGTTATCGCCGCAAGCTAGCTAAAACATTTTGTTCGCATAGCGTATATCTGAAGCGCCTCGCTACCCCAGGTTGACGTGGGCGAGTCGGGACGGCAAAGTTTGGCAAAAATGGACACGGCAGGTGTCCGTTTTTGTCTTACTCGCCGGTAGGCAAAAAGACCATTCCACTGCGCCGTGGAATACGCGAAAATAGTGTGTTGTAGATTTTTACCGACCCAACTTGACACAAATTCCTGCACATAATTAGTCCAATTTTCATTTCTTCAATACGGAGTTGCCATGACTGTTTTTGCCCAAGTAGCACTGCCCTACGCCAAAGATGCCCTCGCACCGCATGTTTCTGCCGAGACTATCGATTTTCACTACGGCAAGCATCATGCGACCTATGTGACCAATCTCAACAATCTTGCCAAGGGTACCGAGTTTGAAAATCTGACGCTTGAGGAAGTGGTAAAAAAAGCGCCTGCAGGTCCGATATTCAATAATGCGGCGCAAATCTGGAATCATGATTTCTATTTTCTGGGCTTCAAACCCGCGAGTGCGGGTGGCGGTGGAAAACCCTCCGGCGCGCTTGCTGATGCAATCGACAAGCAATTTGGTTCATTCGAAGAGTTCCAGAAACAATTCGACGCCAAGGCGGCTGGCACGTTTGGATCGGGCTGGGCATGGCTTTGCAAAAAGGCTGACGGCTCACTGTCGCTGGAAAGCACCAGCAACGCGGCAACGCCACTCACGCAGGGGATGACACCACTGTTGACCTGCGATGTCTGGGAGCACGCCTATTACATCGACTATCGCAACAGTCGGCCAAACTATCTCAAGGGCTACTGGGCGATCGTCAACTGGGACTTTGTGGCGGCAAATTTTGCCACGTAAGTAAGTCGAGACGGTTGTACCGAAACGGCCCATTCTCAGGATGGGCCTTTTCAATGGGGGTAATTACCGACGTGCAAGGCTTTGACGCTGCGCTCGACTAAATCAGCCATTACTTGAATTGAAGAAAGTAACGCAATGAAAAATATTGAAGTCGCCACTCTGGCTGGCGGTTGTTTCTGGTGTCTGGAGGCGGTGTTCGATGACCTCAAGGGCGTTGAGGATGTGGTCTCCGGCTACATGGGCGGACCGGGCGCAAACCCCAGCTATGAGGCGGTGTGCAGCGGTACCACCGGTCACGCTGAAGTTGTGCAAGTAGCGTTTGATCCTGCAATCATCTCGTACAAGCAGATATTGATGGTGTTCTTTGCGATTCATGACCCCACCACGCTTAACCGGCAGGGCAATGACGCCGGCACGCAGTATCGGTCGGCGATCTTTACCCACTCCTCTGAACAGGTGGCTACTGCGAACGAGAGCATTGCGTACTTGGTGAGTGAAGAAATATGGGATGCTCCCATCGTCACCCAGGTCGTTGCAGCCGAAACGTTTTATCCGGCTGAGGAATATCACCAGGAGTTTTTTAAACGTAATCCTCATCAGGGTTATTGCATGGCAGTGGTGTCGCCAAAGGTGAGCAAGTTTCGCAAGAACTTCACAGCACTCCTCAAGAGCTAATGCATCGGCGTAACCATTGCGTCTGAACGATAAACACCAGCATTGGTGAGGCTCTTCGGGCACTTTTGGCCTGTAAAGCCCGCCAATGCTTGGGTTTTAATTTCGTTTGCGAGCAAGGCATTTTCATCTTGCCAAAACCGTAAAACTGTATGAATATACAGTTATGCAATCTCAATCTACTGCCACTACGGTGGCTTCACCTGTCACTGACCCCCGCGTATTTCCAGGCATTTTCCGCATTGGAGATTTGGGCAGCGTTATCTCTGCGCCTGGCGGTGGCGAGATTCGCAGCGGATTCGATGCACTCGATGAAGCGTTGACCGGGCGCGGCTGGTCCCGACCGGGCCTGACTGAAATACTGTGCAATCACCTGGGCATCGGTGAACTATCGCTGCTGATGAAGGCTCTTGGCTCGTCAGCAAACGTGGTGCATCCCGGTGATGCGATGCATATGTTGTGGGTGGTGCCACACAATCAGGCGTGGATTCCCTATGCGCCGGCACTCGTGCAATGCGGGATCAATCTCGATCATCTAGCCATTGTGCGGACAAAAAGCACCGACGACGGGCTATGGGCTGCCGAGCAGGGATTGAAGAGTGGTGCGTGCCGCAGCGTGCTATTGCGCATGAACGAGGTCTGGTGCAATCCGCTCTCGCTGCGACGTCTGCATCAGTCTGCGATGGCAGGCAACAGTATCCTGTGGCTGGTCCGTCCGCTGGAGGCTCTCAACACACCTTCGCCTGCTGGAACACGCATTTCATTGCAGCCTGAGGAGGGCGGCGTGTTGCGCCTGAATTTGATCAAACGCCGTGGCCTGCCAGCGGGAAAATCGGTTCGTCTGGTGCCGCGAACGCTTGCATGCCTTACGCGTGAACCACGCCATGTGCGCACGCCTCAAAAGGCATCATCCATCGGTTGGCTTGATCAGATTCTGACTGACAGTCTGACGACAGCCGATGAGAGCCCGGCAAACCCCCGGCAGCGTTCACTCGCGCGTGAGCATGATTCCTTTGATCCGGCAAGAAGATGATGTCGTTTCTCATGGTTCCGCAGTTCTCACTACCTCTCTTGGTAGGGAGCAAGAACCGGTGCATGCAAATCCCCTGCCGATTCAAAGACTAATGATTCCAAATGCTGTGGATTTCCCTTTACCTGCCCGAATTGTCTCTGCAATGCCATACGCGCGGCGCGCTCGGTCATCTGCTGGAAGTGCCGCTGGTGATCAGCGATGGTGTGGCATCGCGCCCCTTTGTGCATGCCGCCAACGCCTGCGCACGTGAGGCTGGCATTACCACCCAGATGCCAGTAGCTGCGGCGCAGGCGCGCGCCACGCAATTGCTGGTGGTGCCGCGTGAAGCCGCTAAAGAGCAGGAGACGTTGTACGAGCTGGCCACCTGGTCATCACAATTCACCCCCATGGTATGCCGCGAGAAATCGGGCGCATCGCTGGAAATTTCGACCACTTTGCGTTTGTTCGGTGGTATTGGCGCCCTGGTTGGACGCATCCGCACCGGCATCACATCGCTGGGACTACAGGCCGCCATAGGCGTCGCTCCCGTGCCGATGGCCGCATATCTGCTGGCACGTGCCGCACATTACCTGGGCCGCGTCCGCATGTGTCGTGAGCCCGCGCAGTTGCAGGAGCGGCTGACCGATATTCCACTGGCCCTGTTCGATTGGCCACACGACGTGATGCAGTCACTTTCCGCTCTAGGCCTGGTGCGGGTGAAAGATCTGCTATTGCAGCCACGTTCGAGTCTGCGCCGGCGGTTCGGCGATCAGGTATTGGAGGATCTCGATCATGCAATCGGGCAATCCGCCGACCCGCGCGAGCCACATCGCGTCCCGGAACATTTTTCCAGCCATACCGATCTGTTGTTCGACATCATCGATGCCGAAAGACTTTTCATTCCCATCAACATGCTGCTGAGCCAGATGGAAGGCTTCCTGCGTGCGCGCGGTGCGGCGGTGAATGAAATTGTGTTGGACTTGCAGCACAACCGTACGCAGGGAACGCACCATGAATTCGGCTCGCGCCATCCGTTGCGCAGCGCGCCTGAATGGCTGCGTTTGATACGCGAACGCCTCACGGCGCAACCTTTCCCGGAAGCAGTCGTGGCATTGCGGCTGTCTGCGCCGTGCCTGGTGGTTTTTCAGGAGTTGAACGAAAGCTGGCTGCCCACACCGGATGTTCGCCAGGAAAAGTGGCAGACGCTGATCGAACGCGTGGCTTCGCGTCTCGGCGATAAAAGCGTTTTCAGCATGCGCGAAAACAGCGACCATCGCCCCGAATACGCCTGGCAGCCAGAGCGGGAACGCGGCAAGAAGAAAAGTGTTCGCGTAACCCCGACAGCGCAGGATAAACCGCGACCGCTACTGTTACTGACCGAGCCTCGTGTGTTGGGGACCGTCAGCGGTGCCCCACAGCATCACGGTGCACTGGCATTGCTTGCCGGGCCGGAACGCATCGAAACCGGCTGGTGGGATGGTCGGCCAGTGGCGCGCGATTATTTTGTTGCCAGTAATCCGCAGAAGGAAATCTGCTGGATCTTTCGTGATTACCGGCACGGCAAGAAATGGTATCTGCACGGCTATTTTGCGTGACCCCTCAAGATGAAACTCTCCTGCGCCATCCTGCATTGCCTTTCCAACTTCAGCTTCCTGCGCGGCGCGTCCCACGCTGAACAACTCGTATTCCGTGCCGCAGAGCTGGGTTACAAGGCGATCGCCATTACCGACGAATGCTCGGTATCGGGGGTGGTACGCGCACATGTGGAAGCGAAGGAACACAAAATCAGGCTGATCATCGGCGCTGAATTTGTGATTCATGATGCCCCCGCCGTTGACCGCCTGATCGTGCTGGCAAAAAGCCGCAACGGCTACGGCAATCTTTGCGA
>JAJAYN010000040.1 GCA_026786225.1 Burkholderiales bacterium
CCGCTGATGGCTGCCGGCTTGCGGTTGGGAGATGGCGTCTGCGTCGTCTATTACAACGACAGCCCTGAAGAGGGTCTCATTCAATTCTTTGAGCCGGTGACGGCGGCGGATCTGCCGATATGGCTCAATTCGATTGCCGCGCATGAAGTCACCTACTGCATCGAACAGCGTGAAGCCTACATTCGCCGCCGCTTCGAGGTGGTACTTCCGCCGGGCATCAGACATGAGAATGCGACCGTCCAGGGATATTATTCGGTCGTGAAAAGCGGCGCTGTGGAGACCTGGGGTGAAGTGCTTGCCGACATTGTTTCGGTCTTGTATTTCAGGCAAACCGTTCCGGAGCGGTGGGAGCAATTTGCCACCAAGCTCGCGGCAATGCGCAGCGATCAGGCTCGGAGGTGGCCGGAACACAATACGTCAGCCTGGCTGCAAAAGTTGATTGCTTCCGGTGCGGAGAGGCCTGCACACCTAGGCCTGTTTGAAGCTGCGTTTCAACTACGCAGGCAATTGCAACCGGAACCATCGGCGCTTCCCTCACATCGGCGCGCCTTGCCGCTCAACAGTGGGCATGTATCCCCTCAAGGCAAGTAGGGTGTAACGAATGCCGGGACCGAGCGCCTTTTTCTCAGGCGGCGCCCAAGACTCTGGGTGCGGTCAGCTTTACAATCTGTAGCCCATTGCGGGGCTGGCAGTCCCCTTCGTCGCGTCCCGATTGTATCGGGCAAAAAAAGCGCTGGTAAGGTGGCTATTTTGATTCGGCTATAAAACCGATAACCTTGACCGTCTGAATTGTTCGCAAGTGTGGATTGAAACTTAGCGAGCATTTCCATTGCTGCGGCAAGCACTTTATCAATGAAAATGAATTCAAGTGTGTCAGGGTCATTTGCTTTCACAACTGCCAAGACAACTTAACACCGCTGATTCACGCGGAATATACTCAATAGCATGATGTTCCGGCATCGCGCAGGCTTGCCCCGGGCGATTGAGCAATGAGATTTGGATTCACATACTGAATGGATTGGAACGTGAATGGCGAAAATGAAGGAACTCGATGCCAAGGATCGGCAGATCATTCATTTGCTCGCTCAGAACGCCCGGCGGCCACTTACGTCGCTGGCAAAGGCCATCAATCTCTCACGTAGCGCGACGCAGGAACGACTGCAACGCCTCGAAGACAAGCAAGTGATTCTGGGATACACGCTACGCATGGGCTTGACCGACCGAAAGAACATCGAGTTCTGGCTTGTGGTCAGGTTAAAACCGGGTGTGACCTGTCTACAGGTGGTCCCGATCATCAAGTCTTTCACTGGAGCCAGCGAGGTTTACGCGCTGGCGGGCGACATCGATTTGCTGGTACACGGCAGCGCCGACAGTGCCGATTTGGTTTCCGACACGCGTGATGAAATTGCAGCGCTTTCAACGGTCGCGGATGTAAGAACTTATTCAGTGCTGGCAGCTTACTGAACGGCTCCAAAATCCCCGCGCGGCAGGGCAGAGGTCCGCGCCAGCTTCGCAGGCCGTCATTTTCGCGGTCAAAAGCATACATATTGCCGGGCCTGCAGAATTCGTCCGCGATGCATACTCATTGATAAGTCCTCAGTGTGTTTCGTCAGAGAAAAATGAGAGAGAAGATCGTGTTCAAGCATGTTTCTCTCGAAGAAATCGTCGTCTGTGCAAACTCGTTGATATCATGCCCGCCCACCGGAACAAAGTTCTGCGGAGGGTCACACTTCCGGATCTCAGTAATCGCATTCTGATATCGAAAAGGGGTTTTACCATGTTGAGATTACTGTTCGCTTCGGCCCTTGTTGCAGCCGTCGCTGCCCATGCGGCAGAGCCTGCTTCTGCCCAAGATAAACCTGCCGTGTCTCTTGCCGCCGCTCAGGCGGCACAATGCCCAGACCCTGCGTTTCGGCAATTCGACTTTTGGATAGGTGATTGGGATACCTTCGAGTCGGATCTCTCCGTACCAAAATCGATCGCCCGGACGCGCGTCAAACCCATCGCCGCCCGCTGTGCCATCCACGAGCTCTATGAACAGACGGACGGACTCATCGGCGACAGCATCCTGAGTTACGACCCTGTGCGCAAGGTCTGGCAACAGACGTGGGTCGATAACCGCGGCACACTGATTGTGGTCTCGGGTGCGTTCAAGGACGGCACCGTGACCATGGAAGGCGAGATGCGCCTGCGAAGCGGCAAGATGCTTCTGCAGCGCATCACCTGGAAGGCTGAGGCCGACGCTGTGCGGGAGTTCTCTACGAGGTCAAAGGACGGTGGCAAGACTTGGGAGCCATTCTTCGACGTACTGTTCAGGAAGCGCAAATAAGGCGATCAGCAATCAAAAGGTTTAGTAAAAAAATGAGCCAGAGTGCCACGTACCAGAATGATTCGGCTGCTGATTTTCGCAGCGACAATCGAAGTTATTTTTGATCTCATCACAATCCGGTCAATTTGCACATTCAGTCCCCTAATCAATTGCGGCGCACTTACTGGCGATCCACACCGACTTGAAATACTTGCCCAACACCTCTAGAGTGTGCTGCGCCATCGTTTGCATCCGCGCCGCGGGTCGTTTCACCAATGCTTCGTTATCCACATTCAGTTGAGTCTGAAATTGCATCGCGTCAATGGTCATGCGAAGGCAATGGCACCGCGTACCTTAATCTGCCCGATTCTTGCA
>JAJAYN010000041.1 GCA_026786225.1 Burkholderiales bacterium
AAATGTTCACCGCGCAACAGGACTTGGAATTGAGCCATGTTTGTGATCCCTCCGATTCACTTATGCCTGACATTTAATCATATTGATCCAGCTTGGTGTAGCTTTGCGCGATCCCCAAGGGAACACTGCCGTACTGCGCCCGTCGCGACGAAATGATCGGTGAGCGTGTCAATAGAACGATGGGTCGCCCGGCGGGCGGGTCTTGAAGCGTTTGTGCACCCAGAAATACTGATCCGGCATTTCAAGGATGCGTTCCTCAAGGAACGCGTTCAGGCGGCGAGCATCCGCCTCGACGTCGTCACTCGGAAAATCTTCCCACGCCGCGTAGAAACGCGCTTCATAGCCATCCGCCGTTTGCCTGGTCACCAGCGGAACAACTTTGGCGCCTGTTATGCGGCACAAGCGTGCCATGGCGGTCACCGTGGCGGTCTTGATGCCGAAAAAATCCACAAACACGGCATCTTTCGCGCCAAAGTCCATGTCTGGCAAGTAATAGAACGGCTGCTTGTCCTTGAGCATCTTCAATACTGGCCGCAATCCCTGTTGACGGGTAACAAGCGTCGCATTGTTGAAGCGCTTGCGGGCACGCCGCAGCGCATCGTCGAACACCTTGTTTTTTTGCTCTGAGTACATAGAGAAAACGTCCGGATATTCTTTGGAAAAGCGCGCGCCGCCAATGTCGAGGCCAACGAAGTGCGGTGCCAACACAATGACCGGCTTCTTGCCATACCACGCATCGAAGTGTTGCCTGTCCAGTAATTTGACATTGTCTAGCGCGCGCTCCACAGGGCTGTACCAGACGCGGCCAAGTTCCAGCGTGGAGCGGGCAAGATTCCGGAATACACCGCGGCCGATTCGTTCGCGTTGCGCCTCGGTCATCAACGGGAAACACTTTTTGAGGTTGATCAAGGTGACGCGCCGACGGCCCCAATGGAACAACAACGTACCCAAGGCGTGTCCCATCGCCACGACCCAGCTGCGCGGTAGCCAACGCAGGCACCACAGCAAGAGCAGAACGAAACGCATCATCGGCCCTCTGGCATTGGCGCGCCAGCGGGGTGCTTGTATCGGTTGTAACCCCATAGGTATTGGGCAGGTGCCATACCAACGAGTTTTTCGATCATGTCGTTGGTTTGCCGCGCGGCGACTTCGCGGTCAGTGGAAAAAGGCTGGGACATGGATTCAATATGCATTCGATAGCCGTTGCCATGTGGCAGGCGTTCGGCAAAAAAAAACAGGACGACCGCACCTGCTGACGCAGCCAGTCTGGGCAGTAACGTCATGGTGTAAGCAGGCTGGCCAAAAAAATCCACCCATACGCCATCGCCGCCGCCGGGAACCTGGTCCGGTAGCACGACGATGTTGCCTCCTCGTTTGAGTGCCCGTAAGAGCGCACGGATTCCACTTGCATCAGCAGCCGCTGTGGTGCCGCCAGCGCGCACACGCCCCTGTTGCATGATGGCCGCAAGCCAGGCTTGCTTGGGTGGACTGTAAAGCGCCGTGATGGGCATCCTGCCAGCCATATAACGGCCCGCGATGTCGTAACAGCCCAGATGTGGTGTAACGAAAATGATGGGTTGCTTAATGGCTTGCGCGGCTTCAACGTGCTCCCAGCCAATGCATTCCCGGACCAGGCCATAGAGGCGTTCCGGCGACGACGTCCACGCCGTCGCGAGCTCCGTGATGCCCTTGCCCTGCTCACTGATGGCAGCCCGAAGCAGTGCGTTGGCGTGATGCGCCTGCGCGTGCTGCACGTATCGCCTGACATTTTCGCGTGTCAGGCGACGATGGCGCCCCGACCCAAGCCAGGCCAGCCAGCCCAATACAAAACCGATGCCGTGGTTGAGCCAAAGCGGCAAACTTCCAAGCGCTCTAAAGAGCCATATCACGGTGACAGAAGCCGTTGCTGCAACGGGTGTTCAAAACGGTTTTCCATTTGGAAGCCGCCGGACTTTCTGCTAAAATCCATGATTGTGTTTTTTGCCTTTTCTTTTTTCGATGACGCCGCCAGATAACACTGCGCGGCAATTTTTTTGACTGACTGAGGGGTTACCCAATGACCGATTTTCTATTCACATCCGAATCCGTTTCGGAAGGCCACCCGGACAAGGTGGCTGACCAGATTTCGGACGCAATTCTGGATGCGATTCTAGCCCAAGACCCGCGTTCACGCGTTGCGGCTGAGACGCTGTGCAACACCGGCCTGGTGGTATTGGCAGGTGAAATTACCACCACCGCCAACGTGGATTACATCGGTGTTGCACGCAACACCATCAAACACATCGGATACGACAACGCCGATTACGGCATCGACTACAAGGGTTGTGCCGTGATGGTCTGCTATGACAAGCAGAGCCCGGATATTGCACAGGGTGTTGATAAGGCGCACGACAATGATCTCGATCAGGGTGCTGGCGATCAGGGCCTGATGTTCGGTTACGCCTGTGACGAAACAAGCGTGCTGATGCCTGCCCCGATTTACTATGCGCATCGCCTGGTGCAGCGTCAGGCAGAAATCCGTCGCGACGGTCGCCTGCCATGGCTTCGCCCGGACGCAAAGTCGCAGGTGACAATGCGCTATCTCGACGGAAAGCCACATTCGGTCGACACCGTTGTGTTGTCGACCCAGCATGCGCCCGAAATTTCGCAAAAAGATATCCATGAAGCGGTCATTGAAACGATTATCAAGCCGGTGCTGCCAAAGGAGTGGTTGAAAAATACCCGCTATCTGGTGAACCCGACAGGTCGCTTTGTAATCGGTGGACCCCAGGGAGATTGCGGTCTTACGGGGCGCAAAATCATTGTCGACACCTACGGCGGCGCATGCCCGCATGGCGGCGGCGCGTTCTCTGGCAAGGATCCGTCCAAGGTTGATCGTTCGGCTGCATATGCGGCACGCTACGTGGCAAAAAACGTCGTCGCCGCAGGGCTGGCGCGCCAGTGCCAGGTGCAGGTAGCCTATGCAATCGGCGTGGCAAAACCGATGAACATCACCGTCTATACCGAAGGCACCGGCATCATCTCCGACGAGAAAATCGCCGAATTGGTTGCCCAGCATTTTGATCTGCGTCCGAAAGGCATTGTGCAGATGCTTGACCTGCTACGCCCAATTTATGCCAAGACGGCAGCCTACGGCCATTTTGGTCGCGAAGAGCCTGAATTCACTTGGGAGAGGACGGATCGTGTTGCGTTGCTTCGCGATGCGGCCGGTCTCAAAGGTGAAGCACAAAAGGTCCTAGCCACCGCATAGTAATTTTTAGTATAATTTCGGTTCCGAGGAGCGCTGCGAACAATTCTTGAAATTGACCAGGCTCGGAACGAATTTGTAACCGAATAACTGCGCTCGCATTCCTGACCGAATGCGGGCGTTTTTTATTGCGCTCGCCAACTTTAAATCACCGCAAGGAGCTTTTAATGAACGCAATTCTCAAACCAAAGAATTTGATCGAAAACGACTACCACGTCGCCGATTTGAAACTCGCCGACTGGGGCAACAAGGAAATCAAGATCGCCGAGACCGAAATGCCCGGCCTGATGGCGATACGCGAGGAGTTCGCCGTCACCCGTCCGCTGAGGGGTGCTCGCATCACCGGCTCGCTGCACATGACCATCCAGACCGCGGTGCTGATCCAGACCCTCGAAGCGCTGGGTGCCGAAGTACGCTGGGCTTCCTGCTATATTTTTTCGACGCAAGACCATGCTGCCGCTGCCGTTGCAGCAAACGGCACGCCGGTGTTTGCCGTCAAGGGCGAAACGCTGGAAGAATACTGGGATTACACCCACCGTATCTTTGAATGGAAAGACGGCGGCTACTCAAACATGATCCTCGACAACGGCGGCGACGCAACCCTGCTGCTGCACTTGGGCACGCGCGCAGAAACCGATCTGTCGGTGCTGAACAATCCGGGCGCCGAAGAAGAGCGCATCCTTTTCGCCGCCATCAAGGCGCAGCTTACGAAGGACCCGCATTGGTATTCGGTGCGCCTGAAAGCCATCAAGGGCGTGACCGAAGAAACCACGACGGGCGTGCATCGTCTGTACCAGATGCACAAGGACGGCAAGCTCGCGTTCCCTGCCATCAATGTCAACGACAGCGTCACCAAGTCCAAGTTCGACAATCTTTACGGCTGCCGCGAATCGCTGGTCGATGCCATCAAGCGCGCCACCGATGTAATGATCGCGGGCAAAGTGGCGGTCGTTGCCGGTTATGGCGACGTAGGCAAGGGTTCCGCACAGGCATTGCGCGCATTGTCGGCCCAAGTGTGGGTCACTGAAGTCGATCCGATCTGCGCCTTGCAGGCGGCGATGGAAGGCTATCGCGTCGTGACAATGGATTACGCGGTCGACAAGGCTGATATTTTTGTCACCGCGACCGGCAACTATCACATCATCACGCACGACCACATGGCCAAGATGAAAGACCAGGCCATCGTTTGCAATATCGGCCACTTCGACAATGAAATCGATGTCGCCGGTGTCGAAAAATACAAGTGGGAAGAGATCAAGCCGCAGGTTGATCACATCATTTTCCCGGACGGCAAGAGGATCATTTTGCTGGCCAAGGGGCGTTTGGTGAATCTGGGCTGCGGTACGGGACATCCGTCTTATGTGATGTCGTCGTCGTTTGCGAATCAGACCATCGCGCAGATCGAGCTATACAGCAACACGGAAAAGTATCCCGTTGGAGTTTACGTATTGCCCAAGCATCTGGACGAGAAAGTCGCGCGTCTGCAATTGCGGACACTCAATGCACAGTTGACCGAATTATCGGATCAGCAAGCGGCGTACATTCACGTTTCCAAGCAGGGGCCATACAAGCCAGACAGCTACCGCTACTAGGGTGATGAAGACCTGATGGCTTCGACGCACGTTTGACGTGCGTCGAAGCCAATCATGGCGTTGTGCGGCAATCGCGCGGCCACTACCTAAAGGACTATCTTGTCAGCCGATACACTCAAATACAGCTTTGAGTTCTTCCCCCCCAAGACACCGGAAGGGGCCGCCAAACTTCGCGATACGGTTCGTCAGCTCGCACAATTTGATCCGGCATTTTTCTCGGTGACCTTTGGTGCTGGCGGCTCGACGCAGGACGGCACGCTCGCGACAGTGCTCGACATTCGTGAGGCCGGACATGCGGCGGCCCCGCATATTTCGTGCATCGGCTCCACCCGCGAAAGTATCCGCGGCATCATTCATCGTTACAAGGACGCCGGAATCCGGCATACCGTTGCGCTGCGTGGCGACCTGCCGTCAGGCATGGCGGTGGCGGGCGAATTTCGCCACGCTGTGGATCTCGTCACGTTCATTCGCGAAGAAACCGGCGACCATTTTCATATCGAAGTTGCTGCGTATCCCGAGTACCACCCTCAGGCGCGCCGTGCGCAGGAAGACCTGCTGCATTTCAAGCACAAAGTCGAAGCCGGTGCCAGCTCAGCGATGACGCAATACTTTTACAACCCCGACGCCTATTTCCATTTTGTTGAAGAAGTGCAGGCGATGGGCTTATCGATTCCCATCGTTCCCGGCATCATGCCGATTTCGAATTTTTCCCAGCTCGCGCGCTTTTCCGATGCGTGCGGCGCGGAAATCCCGCGCTGGGTACGTCGAAAAATGGAAGGGTACGGCGATGACACCGCATCTATTCGCGCTTTCGGACTTGATCTCGTCACGGATCTTTGCACCAAGCTGCTCGAAGGCGGTGCCCCGGGCTTGCATTTCTATACGCTCAACCAGGCCGGACTCAGCACGACCATCTGGCAGCGATTGGGTCTGTAGTTTTCCTGTTCAACGCCGCGCCCTTTCGTTAAAAATACCAACCACAAGCGCTGGTGCGGGCTGCAGTGCAAAATGCTGCCAGCAGCCGCGCCAATGCTAGCGTTTCGTTGTGGTTTTCAACCAACCTGCGTTGAATGCATCATTTGCGATCGATGTCAGTACATGATCCCGCCATGCACCGTCGATGAACAAATAATCCCTGGCGAATCCCTCGATACGAAAGCCGAGTTTTGCCAGCAGCCGGCCGCTGCGTACATTTTCCGGTCGATAGTTGGCGGCGATGCGATGCAGTTTCTGTTGCTCGAACATGTAGTGATTGGTCGCGCGCAACGCCTCGATCATCAAGCCGCGCCCTTCGCATTCACGATCAATCTGGTAGCCCAGCACGCAGGAACAAAATGGGCCACGCGCGATCTGCGAATAACCGATGCTGCCGATGATGTGTCCCGGTTGATCCCGCGCAGACATCCAGAACCGTACCGCGCTACCAGCATCGAATGCGGCGGCACAATTGGCCACGACATCCTGCCAGTGTGTCAGCGTGTACAAGCCGTCCGGCTCGGGCGGGTTCCATGGCTTCAAGTGTTGACGATTGCGCACAACAAAAGCGAGCATGGCCGGGGTCTGATCTGAGTGCGGCAGCGAAATGGCCAGCCGCTCGGTCATGAGCGTCAACGTGTTCATGCGAACAACTTGAGAATTCAGTCCTTCTCGCGCAGGAAACGAACATGCGAAATCAGTCCGGATGCGCTGTCGACACGATAGATCACGACGGCGTGGCGGAGGTCCGGTACGCGACCCGTAATGTGCTCTTCATCGATGACATAGGCGCCGATGCAAATGCGTGACGCAATCTCGCAATGGAGATTTGGGGAACTTGCGAACAGCGCCTCGTAGCGCGGACGCATTTCAGCGTGTCCGGTCGTCAGGCGCGACCCTGCGCCGTCTTCGATCACGCAGTCCTGCGTATAGCAGCGCATAAAGGCGTCGACATCGTGCGCGTTGTAGGCGGCAAGTTGCGCTTCGACCGGCTTCAAATTTTTATTCGTCATTGTCGCAGTATCCAATTACCCGGCAAACACGCTCCAGCTTTGCGCAAAATTTTCCAGTGGCATGCGTTTAAAGCCGGACTTGGCGAACTGATGCCAGCGACCCACAACAAATGCCATCACCGCGTTGGCATAGGCATTGGCGTCCAATGACGTGTGCAGCGCGCCGTCGCTGGCTGCCAGACGCGCACTTTGCCGCAGGCTTGCTTCAAGGCGGTCATGGAGCTGGTTCATTCGCAGTTGCAGGCGATCATCCTCGTTTACCAGGGCATCGCCGATCAATACGCGGGTCATGCCTTGATTCTTTTGCGCAAAGCTGAGCAACATCGAAACCGTTGCCTCGACCTGTTTCATGCCGTTGGCTTCCTCAGATTGAATTTTATTGACGAGCGAAAACACTGTCTCCTCGATAAATTCAATCAAGCCTTCGAACATCTGGGCTTTGCTCGCAAAGTGGCGATATAGCGCCGCTTCGGAAACATCGAGTTTGGACGCGAGCAAGGCGGTTGTAATCCTTTCGCCTTTCGGATTTTCAAGCATATGTGCGAGCGTCTGCAAAATTTCCTTGCGGCGTTCGCCAGGTACTCTCTTTGCCATGCTTCCCCCCTAAATTTTGTCGCGTGCCCTTTTGCAGCTTGCGTTACTTGCGACCACCGAAGATCGACCCAAGCACACCACGAATGATGCGTCGTCCCGCTTCAGATGCCATCGCCCGTGCAGCACTTTTTGCCGCCGCTTCGATGATGCCCTCGCGTTTTGAGTTGCTGCCGCCCATGCCCGGAAAGCCGATCTTGCTCAAGATGCCGCCTAATCCACCGGACGCCCCATCCGGGGTAGGCGTTGCTTCCGAACCGCGACGCGCCTTGAGTTTTTCAAATGCGGATTCGTGGTCAACGGCTTTTTCGTATTGCCCTGCGACCAGTGAACCGGCCAGCAACGCCTGCCTTTGCTCCGGTGTGATGGGACCGATCTGCGATTGCGGCGGGCAAATCCACGCGCGCTCCACAATGCTTGGCCGACCATTTTCATCGAGGAAGGAAACAAGTGCTTCGCCGACGCCCAGTTCCGTAATGACGTCGACCACCTTCAACCTGGGGTTTTCGCGAAAGGTCTCAGCTGCCGCCTTAACGGCCTTCTGGTCGCGCGGCGTGTAGGCGCGCAATGCGTGCTGCACGCGATTGCCCAACTGTCCCAGCACGGTGTCGGGAATGTCGAGCGGATTCTGGGTAACAAAATAAACACCCACACCCTTAGAACGTACCAAGCGCACCACCTGCTCAATTTTCTCCAATAGCTCTTTGGGTGCTTCGTTGAACAAGAGATGTGCTTCGTCGAAAAAGAACACTAGCTTTGGCTTTTCGCGATCCCCTACTTCCGGC
>JAJAYN010000042.1 GCA_026786225.1 Burkholderiales bacterium
GACTTGGCCTCCGCGAGCGCCGCATCGAAATATGCCCCGTAAAAATCCGGAATCATCGCGCCGACCAGTGGCGCGGCGAGCTGCTCGCCGCCGACACCAAAAAACATGACAACCGGGGCGACTTTAATCTTGTAGTTGCTCGCAAAGTCGGCGTGCGTGATGGAGCGTCCGCTGAAGTCGCGTAGCTTTTCCTGTCCGTTGATTTCGACCTGGCGAATGAGCGACGAGTGTGTCGCGTTCCCGGCGCGCAATAGTGGCAGCAAATGCGAGCGCCTGACGACCTCGCAATGGGGACAACCCGGCAAACTGATCATCACAATAAGCGGCATACCGGAACGTGCAGCGGCCACCGCATCTGCTGCGAGATCGCGCGCAGGCGGCAAGGCAGTCTCGGCACTGGCCGCCAGCGAAAACAGGCACGCGGCTAGCCCCACCGAAATCGCCTTGGTGGCGCGACACAAATCGGCGTACGGAGAAGTCATTACTTTGATAGCGATTCCTTTTCCATCAACAGATAAGTCCCGTAAGCATTGATACGATTAGCCGCTTCAAATGCGGGCAGCTTGGCAAAACGGCTCCAATCGGTCTTCGCATATGCTTCATCAAAGGGCACAAAATCCTCGACCGCTTTGCCCATTGTTTGCCGAATATAAATGAGATAGTCACGCGTTAACGTAAGGTCAGCGGCGGGATTTCGTGACGGCGCGCCGTGGCCGGTGATCATTGTGTGGGGCTTGAGCGCAATCAGTTTGGAAAACGTCTGCAACCACCGCTTGCTGTCAGCCTCGCCGACAAACGGGATGCGCCCGGTAAAGAGGATATCGCCCGTGAAAATCACGCCGGATTTTCCGACCACGATAATCACGTCTTCCGGCGAGTGTGCAGGCCCAAGATGAATGATGTCGAATTGCGTTCCGCCAAGCGTGAACGAGCGATTGCCTTCGATCCAGACGTCCGCCGGGATCAGTTGCGTGCTCTCATCGACCCAGGGCGCGAGATCGGCGCGGCGCTGTACCAGCCTCGCAGCACCTTCTCCACCATCGAGATACTCGCGTGCTGCCGCGTGCGCCCATACCTCGGCACCGGCTTTCTTGAAGGCCTGCAAGCCATAGAAATGGTCGGCGTGGTAATGCGTGACGATGACCTTGCGGATGGGCTTGTCGGCGACGTTGCGAATGGCGACAACCATCGCCTCACCGAGCGCTGCTGTACCCAATGCGTCAATAACCACGACGCCGTCGCGAGTGACCACGAAACCCGCATTTGAGTTAAAGCCACGATTCTCCTGCGAGGCAACGCCCGCCTTGCCCTGGACTAAGTAAATATCCGGCGCGACTTTCTGCGGCACCAGTACCGGCAATGTCACACTTGCGGCGCTGACAAAGCCCGCCTGCACAGCGAATGCAACAAACAGAAACCACGCGAGTTGCGCGTTGCGCCCGGCGATCATGCGATCCCCGCGTTGCCCTTCATGCCGATCAGTGTGGGTAAGTTGAGTTTCTTTGGCTGGATGGTTTTCTTGTCGCGCAAATAGGTTGCCATGAGTTCCCAGAGCGGCTCGCCGGTCGCGCCTTCGGCCACCGGTGCCCATCCGGCCACTTTGTATTTGCGCCCGGCATCAATCGGCTTGCCCTTGAGCGTCATGGCGCTTATCCGTCCACCCATCTTGCCGTTCGGGTCACAGGTATAGGAAAGGCCGCCCACCCGGACCATGTCGCCGCCCTGCTGATAATACGGATCGGGATTGAACAGGTTATCTGCCACGTCCTCAAGAATGGTTTTGATCGTTTCGCCGGTGAGCTCATTCACAGTGGAATAAGGGTAAGTAATCGCAGTCTGGTCCATCAAGTGCTCCATGGTGATCGCCTGTCCGGGTAGCAGTGTCGTCCCCCAGCGAAAGCCCGGTGAGAAGGCGATTTCAGCGCCCTTCACTTCCATGAGGCCATCGAGAATCAATTGGTCGATCGTGCCGTTGAAATTGCCGCGACGATAGAGAAGTCCTTCGGTTATCGCGAGTTTCTCGGCGAGCTTCGCTGCATATGGCGCGCGCATTTTTGTAATCAACGCATCCATGCTTTTGTCGGCGGGCAGCAGATTTGCGAAAATCGGCATCAGGCGATATTTGAAATCAACGATCTTGTTGTTCTTCACATCAAAATCGAGCACGCCGAGAATCTTGCCGTTTGAGCCCGCGTTAGTGACCAGCGTTACGCCGTTGCGATTCTTGACCGCCACCGGCTTGGGCACACCATCGTGGGTATGTCCACCGAGGATGGCGTCGATGCCGGTCACGCGCGAGGCGAGCTTCAGATCGACATCCATGCCGTTGTGTGAAAGCAGCACGACGACCGTTGCGCCCTTGCCTCGCACCTCATCAACAGCTTTTTGCATTTCCGCTTCCTTGATGCCGAAGCTCCACTCCGGTGTGAAGTAGCGTGGATTTGCAATCGGCGTGTATGGGAATGCCTGACCGATGATCGCTACCGACACGCCATTAATTTCCTTAATGACGTACGGCGGAAACACGGGATCGCCAAAATCGGTGGTCTGCACGTTCTGCGCGATGAAATCGATCTTGCCTTTGAAATCGTTTTCGACAATTTCCTTGACGCGTTTATCACCGAGTGTAAATTCCCAGTGGCCGGTCATGACATTGACGCCCAGTTCGAGGGCGGCATCGACCATGTCCTGTCCCTTCGTCCATAACGCCGTGGCGGAGCCCTGCCAGGTATCGCCACCATCAAGCAACAGCGCGCCCGGGCGCATGGCTTTCAATTGCTTCACCAGCGTTGCCAGATGTGCAAAGCCACCCACTTTCCCGTACTTGCGTGCAGCCTTGTCAAAATCAAGATAGGTGAACGCATGCGCTTCGGCACTTCCAGGATTGATACCGAAATGCTTCAACAGTTTTTCACCGACCAGATGCGGCGGTTGACCCATTGAATCTGCCACTCCGATGTTGACGTTGGGTTCACGAAAATAGATTGGCTTAAGTTGCGCATGGCAGTCTGTCATGTGCAACAAATGCACATTGCCGAAGGGGGGCAACTCGTAAAGTGCATTTGTCTTGCCGCTGGCTGCGAACACCTCCTGATGATCAAGCGCAAATCCACTTGCGCTCGCAATGGCCAGCAAATGCAGGAACTCGCGGCGACTGATGTTAGACATACGTGGCAATCGCCTCAAAACTCGATATCGTCTGCGATGGCCTTGATGCCAGCCTTCGCGCAGGCATCATCAGCGTCGCCCCCCGGGGCACCTGAAACGGCAATTGCGCCGAGCAGATTGCCCGCCGCTTCGATCGGTAGACCCCCACCCACAGCAGCGACGCGTGGCAATTGGCGAATACCACTCATCGTTTTACCAGGCTGCGTTTCTGTGGCTAACGAAGTTGTCGATTGTTTAAAGCTGGCCGCAGTCCACGCCTTGGCCGTTGCCACGTCAGGCGTATGCGCACCGGCGTAGCGATCGCGCAATACGACCTGAACAACACCAGCGCGATCCACCACCGCGACCGCAGTTTGAAAGCCCTCCTTGCGACATTGCGTTAGCGCTGCTTGAGCCGCCTTTAACGCCGCTTCTGGCGTGAGCATCTTGACCGAGAATGTCGGTGCGTCCGCTGCGAGCGAAGACGCTGACCCGCAGGCGATAGCGGCCAGCAGGCACGATGTAAATACAACTCGTCGATAGCTCTTCATAAGATATTCCTTATGTTTGTTTGCGCAAAAAAGCCCGGGCACGCCGGGCTTTCAAGTATTAATTGTTGACTGGTGAATTCGGATCGAGCAACAACGCAGTGACGTGCTTTATTTGCTCTTCAGTCAGGATGCCGCTATGCCCGAAACGCGGCATATTGGTACAGGCCGAGTACGCTTCGGCATTGTAAATTTTGCCATACGTGTATTTCTGAATCGGCTCGGTATTGCCGCGCAACTTGCCGTAGTTGTAAAGACTCGGGCCGATATTGCCGAAGGAGATTTCCACCTTTGTCAGTTGGTGGCACGCGTAGCAATTGCCCCCTGCCGGTAGCGCTGGGTTGTCGCTAAACTGTTTGCCAACGCCAGACTGCGCAATTTTTTCGCCTTCTTTCCAGTCACCCAGCAATTTTCCGTCAGCGGGGTACTTCATCAACTTCATGTTGAGTGCTTCAATTCGCCTGGCGACTTCCGGCGGGCGTTTCTCGGGATACTGCGAACACAGGCGCTGGGTTTCGTCCTGGTTTAGCCGATCGACCTTTGCCTGTCCGCGGTCCATGAAAGATGCCTTCATCACAAATTCTGCTTGCGTCGGTTTGATTGCATCCGCCGCCGCGCAAAGTTGGATGGAAGCTGTGAAAGCGGCGACAGACAATGAGGTGAAATGGATAATTTTCATGTCCGCTCCCTAGCGCTTGATTGACGGTGCAGTAAGCACACCACCGTTTGCATTTTTGGCCAGATACGTTGTAAGGGCGATAGACCCTTGCGACGTAAATTCGAGTTCAGGAAACCGCTGTTGCCTGAAACAATCGAACAACCGCCATTGGAATGACCGCACTTCCCCTTGCGAGACACGGTAAGCCGGCCACGACGTATAGGCGCGCTGTGCTGGCTCTTTTTTGGTGAGGTTGGGCAAGTCCTGGAGACGTATGCGCTGATTGTCCGCACCGTGGCAGGTCACGCAACCGAAATCGTGCGGGCCGCCGCGGTGAAAAAACATCGTCTTGCCAATCTCAAAGGCTTCTTTCTCTTTCGGGTGATTTATCGTGACATTCATTTTCATACCGCGCGATTCGGACGTCACATATGCGACCAGCGCTTCAATATCCGACTTGCGTTCCGGACTACCGAATGGACTCTTCTTTGCATCCTCGTACTTGTATCCCTGCAATATCACCATGCACGTGACCAAACGCGACTCCAGATCTTCGACTTTGTCGGTATCGGCAAAGTATTTTGGCAACACCGCATAGGCACCTTTGACCTTACCGGGTCCGAGACCAATATCGCATTGCTCAAATGATGCATTTTTGGGGCCGCGCGGTTTCTTCCAGATGCCTTCGCCACGCGCCTCCCATAACTCCGCTGGATTACCGTCGCCCAATGCCTGACGGTATTTTTCGATTTCCTTGATGGTGGCATCACCACTACTGCCTTGCGCCGACGATGTGGATGCAACCAGCGCGCCGGTCAATGACGCGGCCACGATGCTGATTGCAAGTATTGTTCTTTTGAAATATTGCATTTCACTCCTCCGAAAATATTACTGCGTATGCATCCAATTGGTAGCGTTAGCCACGTCTTGTAGGTCGACTGTGTGCTACGGCTTCAGATATGCGAATCCTTCCTTTGCCTGCAATCGGCCGATTTCCACGACACCCGAAGGCACCAACTTTGTCTGCGGAAGCAGTTTCTTTGGATCGATCTTGTTTGACTTCAGCGTGATTTCGCAAACGCGAAATTCGACACCGCGCGCGGCCAATTCTTCAACCGGAATATTGAACGGGTTGCCGGTCGCGTTGACAGCACCATCGAGCAAAAATTGAACGCCCTGTGCGTGCGCAACGACAACAATTTTCGTCTTGGGATCAACGTCAAGGTGATTCTTGATATTTCTCAACCCTTTGGTCGCCTGTTCAAATCCGGCGTCAAAGTGGTACACGACCTTGATAGGATCATCTTTGCCTGCTGCCCAGGCAAAGGACATCGTTGCAGCGGCAAAAAAAGCGAGCAATGCGCGGGTCATCCTTGGAAGGAGATGCATGCTTTTCTCCGGTCAGGAAATCGTGGCTTCGTCGGAGCGCTTGTCACCTTTATTGTCCGTCCAGGTAACAACGACTTTCTCGCCAGCTTTGCCGCCCGAGAATCGAAACTCCAGGAAAGGATTCTTCGATACGGCCGGACCCCATTGCGCTGAGAGCACGGTCTTGCCGTTATGTGTCGCGATGACGTTCTGGATGAACCAGGCCGGCACAGTCTTGCCAGCCGAGTCCTTCCGTTGACCTGTTTCCATTTCATGTGCCATCAAAACCTTGACGACCACTTTGTCGCCCATGACGCTAGCGCGAATTTTCATTGGATCTGCCATGTAAATCTCCTTAAGTTTCAGAGTGAAATCGGGTATTTCGGCGTCGGCCGAAGTGCGCGTTAATTAACCGCCACATCCGCCCAATGTCACCTTTATTTCCTTTGTCGCAAAAAAATACTTGCCATCTGCCTTGACCAGTGCATACACGTTTGAGGTTTGCCCCATCTTTACCCGCGTTGAAACAAACGGCTCAGTACCCCCCGGAATGTCAAAAGCAGCGGACAAGGCGTTTGGGTTTTTTTCAACCAATATGGAAATCGATTCAGTTTTGGCTAATTTGCTGGCAACAGAGACCGGCACGACTGCACCGTTTTCGGCAATGTCGGGGGAAACAATATTAATATCCTTGCTCTCAGTCGCGGCAGTGCCTCCCATCGCTTTTACAGTTTCCTGCAAATTTTTGGTATCGAACGCTGCCTTGTTCCAATCTGCCGCATAGACATTGCCGGACTTGAAAATACCCGCCGATGCGGCCAATGCAATGACTGTGACACCACCGGACGCCTGGAGCAGATTTCTACGAGTTTGTTTCATGGTTTTCTCCTGAAATTCATAGACTTGGCCAATTAATTTCCAACTTTCACTATATCGCAAAAAAACATTACCTCTCCGGCGCGCCGGAAAGTATCCACCGTACCAAGGCGCGAATATCCTCATCGCGGAGCGCGCTCGGCGGCATCGGAATCGCACCCCACACGCCGCTACCACCTGTTTTGACTTTTTCGCTCAGGCGTGATTCGGCACCGTTGTCGGCTTTGTACTTTGCGGCGATCTCCTGAAAGCTGGGGCCGAGAAGTCTTTTATCAATCTGATGGCAAGCTGTGCAATTGCCGTCGCGCGCAAGGTTCAGCATGGCTTCGCCACCTGATTTCGTCAGGGAAACCGTTGCACTGTTGGCGGGCACCTGCACTCTTTTGCCGGTATCGATACCACGCGCAGGGCCGATGTGGCGCTGTTGTTCTGCCAGATTGCCGTGAGTGCCCTGCGCAAAATCTGGCAGTACTGATGCGAGGCCAATTTCGATCTTACAGTCACGCATGCAAGCCACGTTCTGCACGTCCCCCTTGCCGCGGATGTTCCACAGGCCTTCATATTTCACTTTGCCATTGCGGTTTGGCAACCGTGCCTGCACGTCACCCATCGTTTTCTCTGAAAGAACGAAGTCTGCTGGCACGATATTCGCAAGATTTAGCATGTAAGCCAGCGATGCATAAACCTCGTCGGTCGATAGCGATTTGGGCGCATTCCACGGCATGGCGCGGTTGACGTAATCCCAAAGTGTCGAAATGGATGACACCTTCATAAAGGTCGTGCGTGCCATCGGCTCTTGTAAGGCCTTCACACGTCCCGCCTTGATGTCATCTGCCGTCGTTCCGCCCACAATTGGGGTGAATACTTCGTTGGATTCACCGAATGTGCCGTGACAGGATGCGCATTTCGCTTCCCACACAAGTTGCCCCTTGGCAACCGAGCCGCTGCCGGGTGGCAAGCCAGTGAAATCGGGGCGGACATCGATGTCCCACGCCTTGATTTCCGCAGGCGTTGCGGCGCGACCAATACCGGGATATTTCCCTTGAGCCTGCGCGTTCACGGCACTGACCAGCACGCTCAACAGTATTAAATTAATAAACCTGAACATTGCTCACTTCGCCTGACGCGGCGACCTTCCACGATTGAATCGCGTTGTTGTGGTAAATCGAACGCGTGCCGCGAACGGCGCGCAGTTGATTGATTTTCGGTTGCACATAACCGGTTTCATCGATTGCGCGACTCTGTAAGATGACGGCGCCGCCATGCCAATTCCAGCCGATATTGAAACGCGTGAGACTCTTCGTCTGGACAGGACTTTCCATGCGCGCAGGTTGCCAGTTGCGGCCACCATCAAAGCTCACATCAACGCGCTTGATTTTGCCGCGCCCTGACCATGCCAAACCTGTCACGTTGTAGAAA
>JAJAYN010000043.1 GCA_026786225.1 Burkholderiales bacterium
GATTTGTACATTGCCGCCTTGTCTTTCGGCAGTACCAGCACGATGGACGAATAGCCGGCCTGCAACACCACCGCCGTAATGGGTTGCTTCTTGGCTTGCATGTTGATGGTGTGCTCGAATGCACCAGACACCATATCCGCACTGCCACCCACCATTGCCTGTAGCGCTTTGGCGCCACCGGCAAAATCAGGAATCTCGACTTCCAGGCCCTCATCCTTGAAATAGCCATTGCGTTCAGCGATCGTCAGCGGGAGGTAATAGAACAGGCCTTTGCCACCGACGGCGATGGTGATTTTTTTCTTTTCCAGCGCCTGCGCGTGGACGACATTGCCCGTCAAGGCTGCCGAGGCCGCCATCAGTACTAATGCTGCACCGATCATTTTCTTGAACATGTTCTCTCTCCGCGTTACCTGCAATTATTTTTGGTTGACACCTGACAACTGAAACCTAGAACCTGAATCCCGCCTTGGCCGATAAACTCGTGTTGTCACCCATTTTCTCCGCTTCCACTGCGACATTGGCCAACAGAAAATTTGCGTTCAAGCCAACGAACACACGCGACTTGTTGAAACTTTCCTCGCGCAGTCCGGCAACAGCGGCGCTGCTTTTCACGCGCACGCTGCCTGCGCCGATATAGGGCGTAATCAGTGTGAGTTTTTTCGACAGCATCGCGTCGACCGCAATGGTGGAAAGATCGAGCCTGTTGACGCCGGAAAGTTTGCTGCCCGACAGCCGCACCCCGAGTGCCGGTGTCGCAAGACCATCATCAAGGATTGCATAGCGTGCCTCCAGTCCGATCAGCGTCCCATCCACGCCCGATACACGACTCACTAACGCGCCGATGTCGAAACCGGCCGGCAGCCCCTTGGTGATATGAATTTTCGGCACGTAGAGATTGCTCACGTCACCCGCACCGGCCTGGCGGAACACGGGCGAATTCTCAATCGAAGTCTGTGTAAGTTCCACACCAATGTCGAAACCAGACAGGCCCAAAGGGGTCGCTGGTGTGACGCCCTTGTAGGAACTGGCTGCCCCGAGATCAGTGGATAGTTTCAGAAACTGGTTTTGCGTCAAGGTGCCGATTTGGCTCAAGTCGCCGGCAAAGGCGTTGACTGCAAACAGTGTCGCAACGGCGATAGCGATTTTTTTCATCTGTTTCCCGGATAAGTTGTTTATTGTGTGTAGAGCTTGTCTGGCACTGCGTGCAAATGCATGGTTTTGCCTGCCCGCATGACCTGCCCGGTCACGTCGTGTCCCACGATGGCGGGCATTTTCACCGCCGCAGCCAGCAACTTGTCCAGGTCGACACCGGTATCGAAGTCCATGTCCTCAAGCATGTTCACCATGTCTTCGGTACAGATATTGCCGGTGGCACCGGGTGCGAACGGGCAGCCGCCCAACCCCGCCAGTGAGCCGTCGTAATGGACAATGCCGGCGCGGATGCCGGCCACCACATTGGCCAACCCCATGCCGCGCGTGTTGTGAAAATGCAGCGTCAGTTCAATATTGGGCAACTGCTTTACGGCTGCCTGTGACAGGCGTTCTACTTGCGCCGGGTTCGCCATACCGGTGGTGTCGGCCAGACTTACGCCATCAAAACCAAGATCGGCAAAACGTGCTGCAAAGCCAAGCACGCGCGATTCGGGCACATAGCCTTCGAACGGGCATCCGAACGACGTGGATAGACTGCCATTGATGCGGATGCCTGCCTCTTTTGCCATGCCAACCATGATCGCAAAGTCTACGAATGACGCATCGCAAGTACGGTTGACATTGGCGCGGTTGTGGGTTTCGGACACCGATACCACCACATTGACCTCGTCGATCCTGGCACCTGATTGATGGGTGGCTATGGCGCGCTCCATACCCTTCAAGTTGGGCACCAGTACGCTGTAAGTCACATCGGCTGCACGCTTGATGTTTGCCAGTACTTCGACGGCGTCGGCCATGTTCGGCACCAACTTTGGATGCACGAATGAAGTCGTTTCGATCTTGGCGAGTCCGGTTTCCGAGAGCGCGTCGATGAGCGCAATCTTGGTTTCAGTCGAGATGATGTTCTTCTCAATCTGGAAGCCGTCTCGCACAGCCACGTCGTTAATATAGATGCGTTGTTTCATTTTTTCCTTCGATGCAAAGCCGACCCCCTCCACCTGCAGTGCGCGTATTCCGCTGAATCGGAATACCGTTCGAGCGGCACGGAGCACGCTCTGCGAATTCCCGCTCTCACCCCCACCCTTCTCCCAAGGGAGAAGGGCTTGAATTCGCCTCTCCCTTGGGAGAGGCCGACGCGCAGCGGCGGGTGAGGGATAAAGCGCCTAAATAATCCCCCGCCGCTTCAAATCCGCCTGCGCCACGTCATCAATCCCAATCCCTGCCAGCACCTCCGCCGTATGCTCGCCCAGCTTCGGCCCGATCCACTTGGTCCCACCCGGCGTCGCCGACAGCTTCGGCACAATCCCCGGCAACCACACTTGTTTATTATCACCGAGTTCGTGTTTCTCGATCATCCCGCGCGCCTGATATTGCATGTCCGAAACGATATCGGCAATGGAATAAATTTTCCCCGAGGGCACATCGGCCTTGTCGAGGACTTTCAGTATGTCAGCCAACGTGTTCGCACCGGTCCATGCGCTGATGGCCGCGTCGAGCTCTTCGGTACGCCGCGTGCGGCCCGCGTTGTCAGCGAGCGTGACGTCATGAGCAAGATCGGCGCGGCCAATGGCCAGCATCATGCGTTTGAAAATGGAGTCGCCCTTGGCACCGATCACCACGTACTGGCCGTCACCGCAAAGATAGGTATTGGATGGCACGATGCCCGGTAGCGATGCGCCAGTGCGTTCGCGCACAAAGCCCGACATGCCAAACTCCGGCAGCATCGATTCCATCATCGAGAACACCGCTTCATATAGAGCCACATCGACGACCTGTCCGATGCCGGTTTTGTGGCGGTGGTGCAGCGCCATCAGGGCCCCCATTGCGCCGTACATCGCCGCCAGCGAATCGCCAATGGAAATGCCGACCCGCACCGGTGCGCGATCCGGATAGCCCGTGAGGTAGCGCATCCCACCCATCGATTCACCGATGGCACCGAAGCCCACGCGGTCCTTGTAGGGCCCGGTCTGGCCAAATCCCGACAAACGGACCATGATGAGTTTTGGATTATCCCGGCTAAGCGATTCAAAACCGAGATGCCATTTTTCCAGTGTGCCTGGGCGAAAATTCTCAACGATGATGTCGGCTTCAAGGGCGAGTCTGCGGACGATGTCCTGGCCTTCTTTTTCACGCAGGTTCACCGTCACCGATTTCTTGTTGCGCGCCTGTGCGTACCACCAGAGACTCGTACCCTCATGCAGCTTGCGCCATTTGCGCAGCGGGTCGCCGCCACCGGTCTTACTATCCGCGGGTGTTTCGATCTTGATTACGTCTGCGCCAAATTCAGCGAGCAGCCGCCCGCAGAAAGGCCCGGCGATCAGCGTACCCATCTCCAGCACGTTCAGGCCATCCAGGGGCATTGATTTGGTCGCGTCTTTCATTGCTTCACCCCTGCAAGCAAGTCAGCCTGCAATTGCAAGCTGGCTTACTTGGATGCCAAAATTACTTGCCCTTGATTTCTGCCAGCAGTTCATTCGCGCCATAGATATTCTGCAGCGATTCCAGGATGCCGCCACTGGTCACGCCGATGGTGCGATTCACTTTTTCATCAAACCAGAACGACCCACCGTGCGAGTGCACGTTGCCGTCAAAGGCGAGGCCGACGACCTCCGCGTTGCGATTGATCATGGGGCTGCCTGAATTGCCGCCGATGATGTCGTTGCTGGTGACAAAATTGTAGTTCTGCGCCAGATTGATTTTATCCTTCGACGCGAGCCAGGATGCCGGTAGCGCATACGGCTCGGCACCGGTGTTGCGATTGAAAGCGCCGGCAAAATCGGTAAATGGTGCTACGGATTTGCCACGCTCCTGCCAGCCCTGCACCGCGCCAAAACTCAAGCGCAACGTAGCGGTCGCATCTGGATAGACCTTGGTACCAAGCTGCGCAAAGCGCGCCGTGGCGACGAGCTCGGCATTTTTACGTTCGACCGCGGACACTTCATTTTCATAGCGTTTACGAATCGCGCGCGCGCGCTCATCGATGTCCCGCACCAGTTTCAGGAATGGGTCATCGGATTTTTCAATCGCGGCGCGGTCGCCCTGCCACAGCGCCTTGCGCAGGGCTGGGTCTCCCAGTTTGGTGCCGTCGATCAAGCGCCTGGCGACTTGTTCGGGCGACTCTTTGCCTAAAATTTTCACGACGAACGGGTCATCCGTACCCAGCAATTCACGTAATTTGGTAAGCGAGAATTCGAGTTTCACCTTTTCCAATTCGGGATAGATAGGCGCAGGGGAAAACAACTGCCGTTCAACCATGGGTAGTCTTGCCGACGCAAATTCGGGCAGTCGATCACCGTTTGGTTTCGTGATCTCAACACTGCCACGGGTGAGCGAACGCGCCAAATTGAAATAGCGCGTATTGAATGCGCGTCCCATTTCCACTGCTTCGTATTCGCGGAAAATTTCACGGTACACGGCTTGCGCCCGCTCGATCGCGTCCCATGCGCCGCTCACTTCGGCCTTCAGTTTTGGATCTGCGGCCACAAAGGCTTTAAGCGAGGCCTCCTCAGCACGTTTACGGCGCATCAAATCCGGTGATTGCAATGCACTTAATTCGCCGGTGGCAACCTTCAGTCCGTTTTCAAGAAAGAATAGATCGTTGTATGCAATGCGCGCCTGCTCGGTGCCGAGCTTGCGAAACTGCGTGAGCATGCCGCGCAATTCATACCCACGGCGCATGTTACTGATAAGCCGCACATCGCGCGTTGTTTCGAGTTGCGAAACGGTCAGAAGTCTGCTGGTACGGCCCGGATTGCCGGCCGTGAATACCAGTTCGTCCACTTTCGCGCCGTTTGCGCTGAATGGGAAAAAGTGTTTCACGAGCGCAGGTTTGCCGTTTTCATACGCGCGCAACATCGCCGCATCGAGACCAAAACGCGGGAAATTAAAGTTATCCGGGTCACCGCCGAAATTCGGGGCCGCATCTTCAGGTGCCCACACCAGCCTCACGTCGGAAAACCGGTGGTAGCGGTACAAATGATATTTCCCACCCTGATAGAGGGTGACAACATTACAGCGAACGGTGTCTTTCTTGTCCCCCACACACTCTGCAGCGATTTTGGCGCTCATGGCATTTTGCGCCTTCGTGAAGGCCTCGCCGGTCAGTCCCTTGGTGGCGGCATTCATCTCTGTGGTCATGTCGGTGATCTGCTCAAGCCGACTGACCTCGGTGGTGGGGCATTTCATTTCCTCTTCGCGCTTGCGCGCCAGAAAACCATCCTGTATATAGTTTTTCTTCGCGCTCGAAATTTGCTGAAGGCATCCTGCGACTCAGTGATGGTTGGTCAATACCAGGCCTTCCGCCGAAATCATCGATGCGGAGCAACCACCTAAGTTCACAGCCGCGCGCATGACGTGATCTACCCATGCCTGATCCGGCGTGAATGCGTAACGGGTTTTCAATGCGTCCCGCGGCAGGTTATCGAATGTCCACATGCCTTCGTCGGCAAAGGCTGGGACGAAAAAAGAAGAAAAACATGCTGATAGAACAGCAAGAAGTGCAGCGCGTAATTTCATGGGTCGACGTAAACCTCGTGTTGGGTGACCGCAGGCGTTTGGCGGTGTTCGCCAGAAAAGTACCGCGCAAGGCTGCGGCCCTGTTCGCGAACAGGTGACAGTTTAGTGGCATTCACCACGACGCGTGAAAACTGGTTTGGACGGCGCGAAGTCGCATCTCGCGATGCATATATTCAACTACATCAACGCGAACATCGCGATCACCGCGATGGCCATGACCAGCGTCGCCAGCCAACCGAGCACCCGCAGTTTTTGCCCCACCACAAACTTCCCCATGACGGCGGGTTTTACTGCCAGCAACATCATTACCACCATGATTGGCACCGAGATCACACCGTTCACAATTGCTGCCCACAGTAGTGTTTTGATCGGATCCACACCAGAAAATACGATGCCCACGCCGATGAGTGTGGCGATGCTGAGTATGGCGTAAAAGCCTCGCGCTTCAGCCAACGGCAACCCGAGGCCGATCGGCCAGCGAAAGCTCTCGGCCACCGCGTAAGCGGCAGAACCTGCCAGCACCGGAATGGCTAACATGCCCGTGCCGACGATGCCCATGGCAAACAGCAGGAATGCGAAATCGCCCGCCAGCGGCCTGAGTGCCTCGGCTGCCTGGGCCGACGATTGAATGTCGGTAATGCCCGTCGCATTCAGGGTGACGGCCGTGGTGAGCATGATGCAGAACGCGATGAGATTGGAAAAAGTCATACCGATATAGGTATCGAGCTTGATACGTTTGAAATTGGCTTCGGCCTGATGGGGGGCCGCGATCAATGGCTCGTCACCCGGCGTCGCGCGCTGCTCTTCGACTTCCTGCGAGGCCTGCCAGAAAAACAGATACGGGCTGACGGTGGTGCCAAGGACAGCGACCAATAGTGCCGCGTATTCCCGATTAAACGACAAATGCGGCAGCAAGGCACCGCGCACCGCCTCTTCCAGCGGCACATGCACGACCATGACGGTGCCGACATACGCAAACAGCGCCAGCGTGAGCCACTTGAGGATGGGCGAATAGCGCGGGAACGGGATGAATATCTGCAGCACGAGCGATAGCAATGCGAACAGCACAACATAAATGGCGCTGTTGCCACCAATCAGCAATTGCAGCGCGCTGCCCATGGCACCCAGATCAGCCGCGATGTTGATGGTGTTGGCCACCAGCAATAGGGAGACGATGAAATAGAGCAGCCATTTCGGGTAATGCTCGCGGATATTCGCGGCCAGCCCATTACCGGTGACGCGACCGATGCGTGCACTGACGATCTGTATGCCAATCATCAGCGGCGTCGTAAACAGCACGCTCCAGAGCATGCCATAGCCGTATTGCGCACCGGCCTGCGAATAGGTGGCAATGCCGGATGGATCGTCATCGGCGGCCCCGGTGATTAAACCGGGGCCGAGTTTTTTCAGGAGCGGGACGTGGGGCGGATGATCGTGTGGTTTCTGGTTTTCTTCGGTCATCGCGTTTCGCTTTGTTAGGGGCAGATAGTCGCAGCGCAATCTGATACAGCTCTGATGGCCGCGTTCAACGCAACGGACTGGATCCCGGGCGCCAGCGCTTGAGCAACAATGCGTTCGATACGACACTCACGCTGCTGAGGGCCATCGCTGCGCCGGCGATCATGGGATTAAGCAAGCCGAACGCGGCGGCGGGCACGCCGACGACGTTGTAAACGAATGCCCAGAACAGATTCTGGCGAATCTTGGCGTAGGTGCGGCGCGAGATGTCGATGGCATCGGCCACCAGCGCAGGATTGCCGCGCATCAAGGTGATACTCGAGGCGTGCATCGCCACATCGGTGCCGGTGGACATGCTGATGCCGACATCGGCGGCAGCGAGTGCTGGCGCGTCGTTGATGCCGTCTCCGACCATGGCGATGACTGGTCGCTTATTTGCCGAGCCTTCAACCCGACCCTCTCGGGAGCGGTCTGGTGCAATGCGCAACTCTCCAATAATCCGCGCCTTATCCGCTGGCAACACCTCCGCCCGAACATCATCAATTCCCAACTGCTTCGCCACGGCATTTGCGCTGCCAGCGTTATCACCGCTGAGCATCACACAACGCACGCCGAGCGCGTGCAGGCGGTCAATCGCCGCTTTTGCGGTGGGCTTGATGCGATCGCCAAACGCGAGCAAACCAATGGCCTCCGGCACTGCCCCCATATGGATCAGCCATGACACCGTGCGCCCTTCGGATTGCAGCCGCGCCGCATCCGTCAACAACAATGCCGGCAACGCTACGATCAATTCTTGCGCGTAGCGGGTGCTGGCAATGGCATAGCTCTGCCCCTCGACCGTCGCCGTTACGCCGCGTCCGGCTATCGCTTTCACATCACTGGCTGCGGGCACGTCGATGGATTCCGTCGCAGCGGCATCGACCACCGCGCGCGCCAATGGATGTTCGCTGCCCCGCTGCACGGCGGCCGCCAGCCGGATGAGCCGCGTGCGGTTCGCATCAGCCGCGATGGCATCGGTCAGCGTCGGTTTCCCCTCGGTCAAGGTGCCGGTCTTGTCGAATGCCACGACATTAATGCGATGCGCGATTTCCAGTGCCACCGCATCCTTGATCAATATGCCCTGCCGCGCTGCTGCACCAGTGCCCACCATGATTGCAGTCGGCGTCGCCAGGCCCAGCGCGCAAGGGCACGCGATCACCAGCACCGCAACAGCATTGAGCAAGCCCATCTGCCAGTTGCCCGTCAATCCACCCCAGGCCAGCAAGGTCAGCAACGCACATACCAGCACCACCGGCACGAATACCGCGCTCACACGATCCACCAGCCGCTGGATGGGCGCCTTTTCGGCCTGCGCGGATTCGACCAGTCGTACAATCCTTGCCAGCGTGCTCTCGGCACCCACCGCCAGCGTCCTCACCACAAGCAGACCTTCGCCATTGACTGCCCCACCGGTGACACGCTCGCCGACGTGTTTGGCAACTGGCAAACTTTCGCCGGTGATGAGCGATTCATCCACAAAGCCCTCGCCTTCGATCACTTCGCCGTCCACCGCGATGCGCTCGCCCGGCTTCACCACCACGATGTCGTTCATCTGTACTACGGACAACGCGACATCGCGATCAACGCCATCTTTGCGCACCGTCGCACGCTCTGGCTTCAGGGCGTTCAGCGCACGGATCGCATCGGTCGTCTGGCGCTTGGCGCGCACTTCCAGCCACTTGCCCAACAGTACCAGTGTGATGACCACGGCGCTGGCGTCGAAATACAAATGCGGCATCGCGCCTGCTGGCGCAGTCAGCCACTGATACACGCTCAAGCCATAGGCGGCACTGGTACCCAGCGCCACCAGCAAATCCATATTGCCGGTTTTGGCCATCAGCGCCTTCCAGCCGGCGCGATAGAAACGCGCGCCGAGGATGAATTGCACCGGTGTCGCCAACAAAAACTGTACCCAGCCGGGCAACATCCAGTGCGCGCCGAATGGCTCGGCCAGCATTGGCAACACAAGCGGAACACTCAATACAGCGGCAATGATGACCGGAAGCGCGGGGTTGCTGAACGGCGCGGGTTTGCCGGATGCAGGTTCAGCGGCAGACGCGCCATAGCCGGATCGTTTAACAGTATCGACGAGTGCATCAGGGGTCACGGCATCCGACACGATCAGTACATTGGCCTGCTCAGTCGCCAGATTTACCGTCGCCTTCAATACACCAGGCACGTTGACCAGGGCCTGCTCAACGCGACCGACGCAGGAAGCGCAGGTCATGCCGGTGATATTGAGTGTGATCGTTTGTTCGCCGACGCCGTAGCCGGATTGTTCAATCGCCTGGACAACGGTGGCGACGTTAATGGGCGTGGGTGCGTAGAGCGTTGCGGTTTCGGTGGCGAGATTAACCGTTGCCGTGGCAATACCCGGCAGCGCCTTGAGCGTCTTCTCGACGCGGGCGACGCAGGATGCGCAGGTCATGCCAGTGATCTGGAGATCCATTTTTTCTGCTGCTTTCCCTCGCGCTCGCGAGAGGTAATGCGGATTACGCCACCACCGGGTGATATCCCGCATCCGAAATAGCGGCAATCACTTTGTCGGCGTTGACCGCGCTGGCAATCTTCACCCGTTTGCTTGCCACGTCGGCGTTGACCGTCGCGTTGGCGTCAAGGCCTTTCACCACGCGCGTGATGCTGGCGACACAGCCGCCGCAAGTCATGTCGTTGACGGTGAGTTCAATCATAGTGTTCTCCGGTAGGGGTTTTGCAGTAAATGGGGATGATTTTTCAAACACCAATAGCCGCGGGCTTCACGGGGCGATTTTGCCCGGAAACGCCCGCCCACGCTCATTCCTGGCCCTTTGAAACAGGGAATTTCTAGAACTTCCCGTTGAGCGCCAGCAAGGTGACATTGAGCAACGTGGCAAACGACACCCACGCGAGATAAGGGGCCAGCAGCCATGCGGCTGGTTTGTCTAGTGTATGGAAACGCTGGATGGTGGCGGCGATCGCGAACACCATCAACACGATGACGGCCAATCCGCCCGCGAGCGATTGCGCCCCAAAAAATATCGGCGACCAGGCAGCGTTCAATATCAGTTGCACGCCAAACTGGCGTAGCGCCTGCGTGCGTTCAAGGGATTTCGATAGGCGCCATACTCGCCACGCAGCCACGCCCATCGCGACATACAACACCGTCCATACCGGCGCGAAAAGCCAGGCGGGCGGATTGAAGGCGGGCTTTTCGAGGGCGTCATACCAGCTGCCGGGCTTGAAGAACAGTCCAATGACGACGCCTACCGACAGGCACAGCCCCACCCAGGCGAGGAGCGCCAGCCAGCGGCGTGCGTTTGCGAAAAGTGCGGGTTGTACGTCGGTGTTCATGATTCTCGGCGGTAACGAAAGGAAAACGCGTTATGAGGGTTTCGACAGTTGCGCGGTAACGAGATTCAACATTCCAAAATGATCAGCGCGCAAGAAACTCGGCGACCGCTTCCCAGCCGGGCGTCTGATCGGCAAATTTCTTGATGATGATGAGCAACGGTACAGCCAGCAGCATGCCGCCAATTCCCCACAGCCAGCCCCAGAACAACAGTGCCACGAAAACAACGGTGTGATTCAGCGCGAGGCGCTTGCCGACCAGCATCGGATTGATCAACTGGCCTTCGACAAACGTCACGCCCACGAAACAGGTAACGAGCAGGAGCGCCTGGCTGGTCGAGTCCGTGAACGCCATGCCAGCCAGCAATAGCAGCAACGCGCTGGTGCCGGCACCGACGTAAGGAATGAAATTGAGCAGCGCGACCAATGCGCCCCAGAACCACGGTATCGGCAAACCAAATCCCCATGTCAACAGGGTGACCCCAATGCCCAGGCCGGCGTTGATCATACTTACGCTGGCGAAATAGGTCGCCACATCGCGCTGCACCGTGCGAACCACCGTCACCGCACGCACCTTGTCGCGAAAGATCGGCAGCACACGCACCAGCTTGCTCAGAAACAGATCGCCCGAGGACAACA
>JAJAYN010000044.1 GCA_026786225.1 Burkholderiales bacterium
ACGCATACGTGGGCCGGAGTAGGAGGGATTAGTGGGGGCAGACGTAGAAATTTGCTGCAAGAGTCGACTTGGAGTATGTGCGACGCGTGTCGTTCCCGACCTGACGACATGTCACGAAAGCTGGTGCCCACAGTCGGATTCGAACTGACGACCTACCGCTTACAAGGCGGTTGCTCTACCCCTGAGCTATGCGGGCTCTTCCTAGCAAAAGATATTGTGACTGCGCCCGGATGGTGCTGTTGAGAGGAATCGAACCTCCGACCTACTGATTACGAATCAGTTGCTCTACCAACTGAGCTACAACAGCACAAATTCAAGAACCCAAAATTATAGCTTAGCTGCGCTCACTCGCCAAGCACGGAATCTGGATTCCCCCGGTGCACGAAGACCGCTGCCGTTCATTCGCGAAATTCAGCCGACCGTCCGGATGGACTTTAACTCTAGGAACCCGCTCGTTAGTATTTGGACAATTAGGCAAAAAAATCACATATCGGCTCACTGAACAGGCGTCAGCCAAAATAGCCGATAGAACCAAAAAGGACACCATCATGCATGTGCAACGCGGATTCACGTTAATTGAATTGATGATTGTGGTGGCCATCGTCGGCATTCTGGCGGCTCTCGCGATACCGGCGTACAACGATTACACCCGACGTGCCCGGGTTGCGCAAATGACGGGTGATTTAAGTGATCTGAAGCTTCGTATGGAGCAGCGCTACGCGGACAATAGAAGTTACGCTAAGGTGGGTGCTCCGACTGAATGCATTATCCCAGACTCAACTCTCGACGCTTATAAACTGACGTGTGTGCTTGCAGCCGGTGGCCAGAGTTTTACATGGACCGCGGAAGGGCTCATTGCGGGAAATGTAATTGTTAAGGGCTTTAGTTATTCAATCGATTTTGCCGGAAACAAGACCACAATCTCGCTCGGGAGTGGTTGGGATACGGGGCTAACGCTCCCGATCGCAGGTCGGTGGGTACTGAAACGTGGTGATTAGCGCGATGAAGCAAAAACACGGATGCGCGCGCGCCGCGATCGGTCGCCACACGCATGGCGCCGCAGGGTTTTCCCTCGTCGAACTCATGGTCGCCATAGGAATTGTCGCAATCATAATGGGCGCGGGTTTGCCCTCGGTTCGCGACTGGATCGAAAACCGGCAGGTGAATGTACTGGCTGAGGCGCTGTCGAGCGCGTTGCGCACCGCGCAGTCGGAAGCGATCCAGCGCAACACATTGGTTGAATTGGCGGTCGTGACATCGGCGGTGGCACCGGCACCAAGTGATCCTTCCGCTGCAACGCTGACGGTTGGCGGGCTTATGCAATCTGATCCGCAGATCAACATAATGGTAAGGGTACGCGGCGCGACCACAGCCGCAACCGGCTTCATCCAGGGCAAAGAAGCTGCGGATGGGTCTACCAACGCCCGCTTGAGCGGACCGGCAGGCGTCGTGTTTAATTCACTGGGGCGTGCACAGAACACCTTGGACGCCAGCAACGTGTTGGTGGCACCAGCTGACCCCATCGTCTTTCAGATTACCAATCCTTTTCTCGACGCGGCCATTGTCAAGCGGCGCTGCATTTACCTCCCGCCGGGCGGCGCAGTGAGAATTTGTGACCCCAGAGCGACAAGCGGTGATCCGCGTGCGTGCCAACCGGCATTGACCACTTCGCAGTGCCCTTAAAGTTAAGGCCCATATGAAAAAATCCAGTTCACTCGCGTTTGTCGTACAGCGACAATCTGGCGTCATGTTGATAGAGGTATTGGTCGCCGTATTCATTTTCGCCATTGGTGTATTGGGCATACTCGGGCTTCAGGCAAGATCGGCGAAAGTCAGTCTTGATGCGCGGTTTCGCACCGAGGCCGCCGCGCTCGCCGACGAGTATGCGTCCAAAATTCTGCTCGATCCGACGATAGGTACGGCGACGATTGCTGCTCTGAGAGCTAAATACCAAGGCCCTTCAGGTTCGGAGTACACCGACTGGGTTGATAACCGCCTGACACTTGCGGGGTCTGGTTTGCCCGGTTCTGCTGCCCTCGTTGAGATCGCCGAAGCCTACAGCCCGTGCAACGGGTGCGGGATTACGGCGCGCATCACCATTACGTTCCGGCCACCGGGTCAGGAAGACGAGAGCCAGCACACCACGCGGCTGGCCATTCCTGGGGCGTGACATGCACAAATTAAACTTATCAAACTCTAGCCGAAGCACGCAAGGCTTTACGCTCATTGAGGTACTCGTGGCCGTTGCTCTTTCGGTGCTCTCAATGACGATCATCGCCCAGATTTTTTCCGTCAGCGAAGCCCGCAAGCGGACAACTTCAGGTGCGGCAGAAGCACAGCAGGTGGCAAACATCACCTTGTATCAGGTCGGCAGGCAGATACGCCTCGGCGGTGCGGGGCTTACGCAGGGATACCGCATCTGGGGATGTCCACTTTCGTCCAATCGCGGCGGCACTGCGAATCTGCCTGCACCGTCGTTTCCAGCGCCATTTGCATCATCGGCAATCAGCAAGACCGTCCGCGCCAACCCCGTGCTCATTTATCCGGGCGCCAGCGAAAACGCAGTGAGCGATGTGATCGTGGTGATTGCGGGAAGCGGCGAGAGTGGCACTGCAGAATACTCACTCGCGGGCGCAGTGTTGTCCAACGGTTTCCCAGTGTTGCAAACCAATGGCTTTAGAGCGCTCGACTACGTACTTGCCTATGATCCGGC
>JAJAYN010000045.1 GCA_026786225.1 Burkholderiales bacterium
ATCAGGAGACCGCCGAAATGGCGTTCCGCGCCGCGATGACCGGCCATCAGGTGTATTCCACTTTGCACACCAACTCAGCGATCGGTGCGATTCCACGATTGCAGGATCTGGGCGTGCTGCCCGACATCATGGCCGGCAACATTATCGGTGTCGTTGCGCAGCGCCTGATGCGAAGGCTCTGCCTGCATTGCAAAGAACCCTATTCCCCGGAAGACCCGCTGACGCGACGCGTCCTTGGTGTCGATTCGGACTGGCGCGGCGAAGTATTTCGCCCGGTCGGCTGCAATCAATGCGACAACACCGGCTATAAGGGTCGTGTGGCCATCATGGAGTTGTTCAAAATGGACGGCGATATGGACGAGCTCATCGCGCGCCGGGCGACGGGGCGTGAAATCCGCGATGCGGCCCGTAAAACGGGATTTCGCACCCTGGCCGAAGACGCGATTTCGCGGGTACTTGATGGCCAAACGAGCCTGGATGAAATCTCGCGTATCGTCGATCTGACGGACCGGATCGCATAGCCGATCGCCCATGGCATCATTTTCTTATCGCGCCATCGACGAAGCCGGACAAATGATGTCCGGCAGCATTGACGCGACCAACGCCGTGGATCTCGAGCTGCGTTTGCGGCGTCTGGGACTTGACCTGATTACCTTTGAGTCCATCAAGAAATCCGCTTTGATGCGCTCAAGCAAAGTATCGCGCAAGGAATTGATCACGTTCTGCTTTCACATGGATCAACTCATGCGCGCGGGCGTGCCCATCATCGAGGCACTGGCTGATCTGCGCGATACGGTCGACAACCCCGGCTTCAAGCAGATTATTGGCACCATCCTCGAAGACATTGAAGGCGGACTAAAACTGTCCGACGCGATGGCCAGCCACCCGCAGGCGTTTGATCAGGTGTTTATCGCGCTCATTCGCACCGGCGAGCAAGCGGGCCAGTTGCCCGAGGTCTTGTCGAAGCTTTCGGAGAATCTTAAATGGCAGGATGAGCTCGCCAGCCAGGTTCAGAAAGCGATGATGTACCCGATCTTCGCTGGTACCGTGATTTTTGGTGTCGTGTTTATGTTGATGGTGTTTCTGGTCCCGCAGCTTGGGGTGACCATGCGTGCGCTGACGCCAAACCCACCGGCGGCGACAATGGCATTGATCGCGGTCTCGGCGGTGATGAGCAAATACTGGTATCTGTTTATCGGCACACCGATCGTCGCTGTCGTTGCGTTGCTCATCCTTGTCAAAACCAGCGACGAGGCCAAGTATCGTGTCGACGGCCTGATGCTGAAACTGCCGATCATGGGGCCGCTGCTGAACAAAATTATTCTGGCCCGCTTCTCGACTTATTTTGCGTTGATGTACCAGTCCGGGCTGGCAGTGCTTGATTGTATTCACGTCTCGGAAAAAATCGTCGGCAACCGCGTCATTGAGGAGGGGCTGGTTCGTATTGGCCGCGAAATCAATGAAGGTACTGGTATTACGCAGGCTTTCCAGAACGTGCGGCTTTTCCCGCCGCTGGTATTGCGTATGCTCAAGGTCGGCGAGACGACCGGCGCACTAGACACCTCTTTGTTGAACGTAAGCTATTTTTACAATCGCGAAGTTAAAGAAACAATGGGCAAGCTCCAGGAGATGATCCAACCCATCCTCACTGTGGTGCTCGGCGGCGTGATGATCGGGATTCTGGTGACCATCTTCCTGCCGATGTACGACGTGATCAGCAAGATCAAGTTTTAGCAAGCCGCCATGGCGAAACATTTCTTATATTTGACAAACGACAAGCTTGTCGCCCTCATCTGGAAGAACGGGGCGATCGTCGAACGCGATGTATTTGCCGCCACGGAACTCGGGCAGCCTGCATTTTCAGCATACATAGCCCGGCATCGAGATGTGGCCACCTACGTCGTCACTGACCTCATCGAAGAGGATTTTCGTCTCGATACTGTGCCCCATTTGCGCGGAAGCGATCAGGAAGCGGTGTTAGGCCGCAAGCTCGCACAACTTTATCGTGCGAGCCCATTTCGGCACGGCATCATTCAGGGGCGCGAAGCCGAGGGGCGCCGCGATGACAAGGTGCTCTACCATGCCGTGACCAATCCTGAAATTCTCAAACCCCTGCTGTCAGCAATTGAACGCGCTGAAGTTCCATTGGAGGGGATTTATTCATCTGCTGTTCTTTCCGGACAATTGCTCGAGTCGCTCAACTCGTTCTTCACGCATACCTTGCTGGTCACGATCATCCCTGACTTCGGGTTGCGCCAAACTTATTTCCAGAACAAGAAGATCAAGTTCAGCCGCCTCACGCCGATCATATTCGATGAAGGCCAACCGGCCGGCGAACTGATCGCCGCTGAGACCAGCAGAACCTGGCAATACCTCGATAGCCTGCGCTTCTTCGCCAGCGGCGAAACGCTGGAGGTATCGATTCTGATACACGCGCACGATCGGCAAATGGTGACCGAGGCGATTCGCTCTTATCCATTGATCCAGTACCGATTCCTGGACATAGATGAAGTTGCCGCGAAGCTCAAGCTGAAGCCTGCGCCGGTGTCGTCCCACGCCGAGGAGGTGCTGGTTCACCTGTATGCGCAAAACCGTATAGAGAATCATTTTGCGACCCCGGAACAACGCCGATTCGGCATGTACAAAAGGGTACGCTTTGGCCTGTTTGCGCTAACGGCAGCCGTCCTGGCCGTGGGCACCATGGCGGCGATGTTCAACCTCTACGAAGCGAGCAAGATTTCGACCGATATAGATCGTCGTACGCAGGCAATGAAGCCATTGCAGACGGAATATCGGACGGTTGTCAGCGAAATCAGCAAGCAGACGGCGGCGTCTGAAACGGTGCGGGACGCGAGTGCATTCTTCAATCAATATATGCGCCCAATACCGGCGGCGCCTGGCGATTTTGTGCGCGCGTTTGCGCAGGCACTTACCGAATATCCAAATATTCAATTGTTGCAACTGGTGTGGGCACCCGCGGGCGACCCCAATCAAACACCGCTTTACACCGTTTCTCCTGCGCAGGGCACCAACCTGTTGCAGTCCAAGGCTGGTACCACGCCAGGTGGGCAAGCCGGTGTGAATGCCGTTCCTCCGGCGGCACCACAGCTCGCATCGGGAACAGCGACAGATCCAACGTTGCCTGAAAGCAAGTTTCAAGCGTTGGTCGTCGAAGCGGCGATCAGCCCGTTCAACGGTGACTACCGAAAAGCAATTAAAGATATCAATGTTTTCATTGCCCGAATAAATCAGTTACCCGACGTAAAAGCCACGCTAATTGTCGAACCCCTGGACGTGCGGACGAGCGCGTCGATCACGTCGGCTGAAACACCGCAGGCAACTGTGTTGCCTGATGCGCGCTTTGTCGTGAAGTTAGTGCGAAGCATGAAGGTGGCACACTGATGATTTTTTCCCGCGCCGGCTTGAACGCCCTGAAATTCGCCTATCTTGTCCTGTTCGCAGGACTCGGTGTCGCTGCCTTTATTGTTGCTGGCAGCTATCTGTATTGGCAAAGCGAAAGGAAGAACGACCAGCAAAGTCAGCGTGCCATGCAGGATTTGCGTGGTCGCCTGAATACGGCGGTGCGCGACCGTGAAGATTTACGTGGCTCAGAAGACACCTACAAATCACTCATTGCGCGCGGCATGTTCCTGCCGGAGGAGCGGTTCGATCTGATCGAGGCGCTCGCGGCCCTCAAAAGCCGCCATCAGCTTGGGGCGCTCACCTATGAAGTGGCACCGCAGCGCCCACTGCGCCTGGCCGCCGCCGCGCCGTATTCCGGCGTAAATTTATTTGCGAGCCGCATCAAATTGAAAGTCCGGGCACTGCACGACGGCGACCTGATTGCATTTCTGGATGAATTTCCACGCTTGCAGCGAGGATTTTTCCCGATTGATCAGTGTGTCATCAAACGCAGTCTTGCGGCGGCGACCGCCACACCTGCATCGGCCCTCGCGCCAGACAACGAACCCGCAACCGTTTCAACTGCCGCCACACAGCCCGGCACAGCGCAAAGACCCCGTCCGGCAACCACAGCTACCCCGGTTGCGGCTTTGGAAGCCGAGTGTTCGCTGAACTGGATTACCTTGCAAACCAAAGGCGGCAGTAGTGCGACCGCATCTGCTGCGCCAGCTTTGCCAAATGCGAGGCCGCAATGAATATCTCGCGCGCCAGTATTGTTATCGGTGGCGGTCTCGTGCTCTGTTTACCGCTGATGAGCCGGGGTGAGTCAGTGACCGCCCCTCAACCACCGGCACCAAATGAAATGGCGCAAACATCCCCCGCCGCTTCGCTAGACACGGCGAAACGATTGGAGGGCAGGTTATTTTTCTCGGCGCAAGAGCGGCGGCGCCTGGATGAAGCCCGTAAGCGCGGCATGGTGCTCGACGACAAGGGCC
>JAJAYN010000046.1 GCA_026786225.1 Burkholderiales bacterium
CCCTGGCGCAACGCCGGCATCGCACCGGTATCAAACTGGCGCACGATAGCGAGAAATTCTCCCGTCGGGTCCCGCGCCATGATGCTTCTGGACAGCGCCCCGAATGGCGATGCCATCTGCGTCAATTGTTCCTCAAGCGCGGCGCGCAAGCCATTCACAGAGAATTTGTCGGCACTAACAGTGGGACTCAGCGCATAGCGATGACGCATCAGTACCTCGCCCTGCGCGACGAATTGGTCGAGACTGCCGTTGGCGGCGTATTCGAACTCTGGTGCGCGGCCCAGCCGTTCGGCCAGTTTGCGGCTGGTTTGCGCGAGCGTTTTCTCGTCGGCACCCTGCAATGCAACCAGCATCAGACGCGATACAAGGCCATCGCGCAGTTGGGCGATCAGCAATCGCTCCTCAGGGGTCGTCGAGGGTGGCAGAAAGGCCGTGAAATCGCTTTCGATACGCAGACTCTTGGCGGCAAACAGCGCGAGCGCCACAAAGGCAATCAACGCCACGGCGTAACGCCACACGGCACGCGATGCCAGTTTCCCCATGAATCCACTGTCGCCCATCGGCTAGCGAACCTGCAGCACCGAATGATCACCGCTGGATTCGCGCACTTCGATTTTTCCGACGCGACCCGCACGGCCAGACACTGTCACCCGCATAACAAATTTAAGCGTTTCCTCATCGAGGGGCGTCATGTCTAGACGCCACGAGGCTTCATCGCCTTGCAATGACAATTCATAGTGCCTGCGCAGCAAAACAATATCCCCGCCCAGCACACCGCGCAGACTGGCCGCAAACGCCGCGAGCAACGGCTGACTGGACAGTGGAATACGCCTTTCCTTGCCGTCGCGCGTCATCACCAGTTCCTCCCCGGCGAATCGATAAGTTTCCTTGCGTGGCGACTCGATATTTTTCTCCACAATATCTGGACGACGATAGTGCAGCTTCCCCGAACTCACCACAGGTGCGGCGAGGAGGCTCGAAAACTTTTTCTCCGTAAACGCCACTTCCGTTGCAGGCACCGCAGCGAGTAATTGCATCAGCCGGGGCAAATCGAGACTCTGGGCGCGCGCTGTCTCCATCGCGGCCAGCAGCAACAACGCTGAAATCCATCGCCCAACGTTTCGTACGCAACCGGATTCATTCATCTAGGCGTTCCAGTAATCGTAAAAATTGAACCAGTTATAGGGGTGCGTGCGGGCGTGGCGTTCGAGAATGCTCACATACTCAGCAAGGCAGCGTTGAGAAGTCATTGTGCCGCCCGCGGCATCGAAATCGGTTGCTTGCACATCTTCAACGCGGGTGGCCAACGATTCGAACACGATCTCGTAATGGCGGCTGCCTCTGAACAAGCCAAACACCGTGACCACGGGCGCGCCGGTAAGGCGGGCGAGGCGTATCGGGCTCATTGAAAAGCGCGCCGGGCTGCCGAGGAACGACAAGCTTTGGGTGGTTTCGTTTGCGTAAATGCGATCGGCGAGAATGCCGACAACTTCGCCGCGATCCAGACACTCCTTGACGCGTAGCATCGAGCCCGGCTCGCCAAGCGGAATGATCTTGTAGGGTAGTGCCGCCTGCCCGCCCATGATCAGGCCACCCAGGCGGGCGGAGTCGTTCACGTGCATCACCATATTGATCTTTAATTTTTTCTCCACACTGCCGACGATGCCCAGCATTTCAAAACTGCCCAAGTGTGAACCCAATAGCAGGCAACCGCGTCCGGCAGCGAGTGCATCCCAGAACACGGCTTCGTTGGCGACGGCGATGTCGAGTTCGCGCTGGCGGCCATGTAGCAGGTAAACGCGATCCAGAAGAGTCGTTGAGAAAACGAATAGATGCATGAAGGTATCGCGCCAGGTGGCGACTCGGCCCAAGGCGCGGCTCAGGAATTGGTGTGAAGCACGCCGCGATTGCGGCGCCGTCACAAAAAAATAAGCGCAGATTGGTACCAGCAGCACCCTGCACAATCCGCGCCCCACATGGATCGCAAGCCAGATGATGAGGCGAATCGCGCTGCTGCTGCCGCGTTCGCGTCGATCACGCCATGGGCCGTTCATCAGTCTGCCGTCGTAAGAATGTCGACACCAGTGGCCCACTGCCCTGCCGCAATCAGCTTGCATTGCAAAAGCGGTCCGCCATCCTCGCGAACCTCGACATGTACGCGAGCCGATTGATCATTGCCGCGCACTTGGGCGACAACGGTGAACGATTGGCCCGGCCGTAGCGGCGCGTGGAAGCGCATCGATAAAAGTTTGCCGAGCACGATGCCTGGCAATTGGCGCGCGATCGCGTTCGTCACGTGAGAAAGGATGACCACGCCGGGTACGATCGGATTGCCTGGGAAATGCCCGGCAATAGCAGGATGGTGCATCGGCACGCAGCGTGGCGGGGTCAGCGAAGTGAATGCGACTGGCGCTGTTTGTTCGGTCTGCTGGCATTGCGAAAAAAGTGCCGCCAATGCCGCTTGCGCAAGCTTGCCGTTCGCATTGCGCGGTAATTGGGACACCCGCAGCACGGGGCGCGGTACAAACACCGGATCGACGCGCGCGCGCAACGCTGCTCGAACTTCTTCAGGCGAGAGCGTCGCCGACACATAGAACGCGACCAATCTTCTGGTGGGATGCGCATCGTCGTGCGAAGCGGCATCACCAGCCGCATCCGGCACGAAGTAAACACCATCATCGACGCCCGGAATTTCACAGATCCATTGGTTCAACGCCGATAACGAAGCGCGCTTGCCGGCGAGCTTGAGCATGTCCGCACTGCGTCCCAGCCACAGGAACCTGCCGTCGGCACCGAGGCGCAGTTCATCTGCAAGTAGCACCGCGACATCGATGTGCGATCCCGCAGCATGGGTTTGCTGCCGCTCGCCTTCCGCCTGTGTGGTGAGTTCAACGCCGGGCAAAGGCGTCCACCATTCTTCGGTGGCCGTGCGGCGTGTCGCGAGCGCACCTGTTTCGGTCGAGCCGTAGATTTCGACGACTGGTACCCGCCATTTCGTTTCCGCGGCGACGGCAAGCGCAGGCGGCAAACTCATGGTCGACGCCACGATGCCCGCGAGGCCGTCAAACGACGTGGCGG
>JAJAYN010000047.1 GCA_026786225.1 Burkholderiales bacterium
GCCTTGATGAGGGCATCGATCGCTTTATCGACCATGCTGTCGGCCAAAATAACTTCTACTTTGACTTTGGGCAAAAAATCGACCGTGTATTCGGCCCCGCGATAAAGCTCGGTATGGCCTTTCTGACGTCCAAAGCCTTTTACTTCGGTGACGGTAAGTCCCGTGCAGCCCAATTCGGACAGCGCCTCGCGCACCTCATCGAGTTTGAATGGCTTGATAATCGCTTCGATTTTTTTCATGCTGGTTTTCTCCGTGAACGCCGTTATTTGGCGACGTACTTTGATGTTATCGGATACCGCCAGTCTTTGCCGAATCCTCTGCGGGTTATCTTGGCGCCGACCGGGCTTTGCCGTCGCTTGTACTCGTTGATGCGCAACAACCGTGTCACACGTGTGACATCCGCATCCAGGAATCCCATGCCGACGATCTCGGATGGAGAACGGTCCTGCTCCATAAACAATTCGACGATCTGGTCGAGCGTATCGTAGGGCGGCAAGGAATCCTGGTCCTTTTGGTCAGGGCGCAATTCGGCGCTGGGCGGACGAGTGATGACGCGTTCCGGGATGACGCGCGAAACGCTGTTGCGGTAGGTGCAAAGCTTGTAAACAAGCGTCTTCGACACATCTTTCAAAATCGCAAAACCACCCGCCATGTCACCATAAAGTGTCGAATAACCGACCGCCATCTCGCTCTTGTTGCCGGTCGTCACGACCATCGCGCCGAATTTATTCGAGAGCGCCATCAGCAGCGTGCCGCGCACCCGTGCCTGGATGTTCTCCTCAGTTGTATCAGGCTTCGTACCTTCAAACTCACCGGCCAGCGATGTCTTGAACGCCTCAAACATCGGCGTCACGCCAATTTCGGAATAGCGTATGCCCTGAATCTGCATCATTTCGCGCGAGTCATCGAGCGAAATCTGCGCGGTAAATTCAGACGGCATCATCACCGCGTGCACGCGTTCCCGTCCCAGCGCATCCACGGCAATGGCCAGTGTCAAAGCCGAATCCACACCGCCCGACAAGCCCAGCAAGACACCGGGGAAGCCGTTTTTATTGACGTAATCGCGCAGTGCTACGACCAGCGCGCGATACACGCTCGCCTCGACCGACAAAGCAGCATACACGGCGCCACTGATGACGCCCTTGTTGAACTCGACGAGGCCCAAGGTTTCCTCGAACTCGCGCTCCTGATATCCCACTGCACCATCGGCATTGATGCCAAACGACGCACCATCGAACAGCAGTTCGTCCTGACCACCGGTCCAGTGTGCATACAAAATCGGTACGCCGCTTTCCTGCACGCGCGCGCGCACCACGTCGTAGCGCGTTTCGAGTTTTTTAAAATCATAGGGCGAGGCGTTCGGCACCACGATTAATTGCGCACCTGCCGCCTTCGCTGCGGCCACCGGCTCGGCATACCAGACGTCCTCGCAAATCAGCACGGCAATCTTCACGCCCTCATGTTCGAACACGAACGGCTGGTCGCCGGTATCGAAGTAGCGCTTCTCGTCAAACACCTGATAATTCGGCAGTCGCTGCTTGAGATAGGTGCCGGCGACGCGGCCTTCTTCGATCAGCGAGGCGGCGTTATAGAGTTTGCCGTTTTTGACTTGCGGGTGGCCGACGATAATCTTGATACCGGATACCCGCGGGGCCATTTCGGCAAGTGCGGCCGCACAAGCGACACGGAAATCGCGCCGGAAAAGCAAATCTTCCGGTGGGTAGCCACACAGCGCCAGTTCAGGTGTGACGAGCAAGGTCGCGCCTACCGCTTTGGCGCGCTCGGCGTACTGCAGGATGGTCTCCACGTTGCCGGCCAGATCACCGAGCATGGGGTTGAGTTGGGCGATGGCTATTTTCATGGTTTCTCGCCCTCGCCTTTGGGACAAGGGGACACTTGAAGCGGAGCAGAAGGTTGAGGTGCGGGGAACGCGTGGTTGAAGGGTAAGATTGAGCATCCATTATAAGGTTGCCTGTAAGCCTCTCGAACATGCGCGAAGTAGACTTGAAAGTGCTGGATTCCCTCGACACCATCGCCGCGCAAGAGTGGGATGCGCTAACTGACAACAATCCCACACTGCGCCATGCGTTCCTGCAATCGATGGTAGACGCCGGATGCACCACCGCCAAAACCGGCTGGCTGCCACAATTTCTAACCCTATGGCGGGACGTTGACGGACGACAATCGCTCTGTGGCGCTGTGCCGCTTTACGTAAAAAGCCATTCCTACGGCGAATACGTATTCGACTGGTCCTGGGCCGAGGCTTATCAGCGCCATGGCCTTGCGTATTATCCAAAGCTCTTGTCCGCCATTCCATTCACGCCCTGCTCCGGCGGTCGCCTGCTGGCCAAAACATCTGCTGACCGCAAGATTCTGGTGGATGGCCTGATCAGCCTCGCCGAGCAGAGCGATGTGTCGTCACTGCATGTGCTGTTTCCCGACGCTGAAGACCATCAGCTGTTGGTGGCCAAGGGGATGATGCCGCGTACGTCGATACAGTTTCACTGGCAAAACGCTGGATACAAAAGCTTCGCCGATTTTCTGGCCACCATGAGCCACGATAAGCGCAAGAAAGTGAAACAGGAGCGGCGCAAAGTTGTGGAAGCGGGTATCACGTTCAAGCGATTAGTGGGTAGCGACATCACTGACGCCGATTGGGATTTCTTCGTTGAATGTTACGACCACACCTACCGTGCACACTTTTCCACGCCCTACCTCAACCGCAAATTTTTCGGCTTGATCGGCAAACGCATGCCCGAGAACGTCCTGCTGATCGTCGCCGAACGTGAGGGAAAACGCATCGCCAGCGCGCTCAATCTATTCAGCGAGGACACGCTCTATGGCCGCTATTGGGGTGGTCTCGAATTTCATTCGGGTTTGCATTTTGAAACCTGCTACTACCAGGCGCTGGAATTCTGTATCGCGCGCGGCATTCAAGTATTTGAAGGTGGTGCGCAGGGTGAACACAAACTTGCGCGGGGTTTTTTGCCGGTGAAATGCCATTCCGCGCATTGGCTGAAACAGCCGCAATTTGCCAAGGCAGTGGAAGACTTTCTGCGCCGTGAGTCGGGGGGAATGGCGCAGTATGTGAATGAACTGGGCGAGAGTAGTCCGTTCAAATCGGCATAAGAGAACTCAAGCACCAGCGGGCCTTTCAAGGCGTTTTCGTGCCACGAGCCGCGCCAAACCTTGTTTTACGTTTTTTCTAAGGCTTCCCCGCCCATGGCATCACCGGCACCGTGGAAATACTATTTGCGGGCGCACCGTCGATGAGCTTCCGGCTAATGGCCAGATAAACGAGGGTGCGATTCGCCTCATCCCACAGACGCACGATGCGGGTCTCCTTGAAAAGAATCGACGTATCCTCGGCGAACACGACTTCGTCCTTGGGTAACTTTGCAGGCAAAGTGATCGCGCCAGTCTGGCGGCAGGCCAGCGAGAACTGCGACGGGTCCTGGGCCAGGCCCAGCGTGCCGGATACACCGCCTGTTTTCGCCTGGCTGACATGACACGTCACACCCGGCACCTTTGGATCTTTGAAGGCTTCGACGCAAACTTTGTGATTTGCGCCGATCAGTTTCCACGCGGTCGTGA
>JAJAYN010000048.1 GCA_026786225.1 Burkholderiales bacterium
CATTGACGATCTGGAACGTCATCTCGTCAGCCATTGCGGGCGCACTGAAGGCGCTGAGACAGAGGATGGTCATTGCGCCGATTAAGCAAAGTCTTCGTTTCATTATTTCTCCCTGCTGGATGAGCGATTCACCTGCATATTATGCCGCGTAAGCGACATCGGCGTACCAGTGTCGTTTAACGCTTGCCACTTACGGTTTTTTATATGCGCGATCAGATGATCGAAGGCTTTGCCCCAACGTTCTTCAAAGCCCATTTCCGCATGCTGCCGGCAGACGTGCGCGCCATTGACGACGCAAAGATCAAGATGGCCTGTTGGCGCGGCGTTTGAAGCAAAAATGCCCGGTGATGGCCGTGGATACCGGAGTTTCGAATCTGAATGCCATTCAAGCGCTATTTCACGTGAAACTGCAGCGCCGCAAGATTCGCGTAGATGCCGCCTTGCGCAACGAGTGATGCGTGCGTACCGGTTTCCACCAGCCGACCCTCATCGAGCACGATAATGCGGTCCGCCTTCTGCACGGTCGCCAGGCGATGCGCGATGACCAGCGTGGTGCGACCGGCCATCGCCGCTTCCAGCGCACCTTGCACGAGGCGCTCCGACTCGGCATCCAGCGCGCTGGTGGCCTCGTCCAGCAACAGCAGCGGCGGATTCTTCAGCAGCGCGCGTGCAATGGCGATGCGCTGGCGCTGCCCGCCTGATAGCCGCACACCGCGCTCACCCAGGAAAGACTTGTAACCATCCGGCAATTTTTCGATGAATTCGTGCGCTGCCGCCATCTTTGCTGCGGCGATCACCTCGTCGTCGGTCGCATCGACGCGGCCATAGCGAATGTTTTCCATCGCATCGGCGGCAAAGATGACGGTGTCTTGCGGAACGATACCGATCGCATCGCGCAACACGTGCAAATCGAGGTCGCCTATCGCTACGCCGTCGAGCAGGATGCGGCCTTGCTGGGGATCGTAAAAACGCAGTAGCAACTGGAACAGCGTGGTCTTGCCCGCACCTGAAGGCCCGACCACGGCGACGGTTTCACCCGCCTTCACGCTGAGCGTCAGGTGTGTGAGCGAGGCCGACTGTGGACGCGATGGATAGTTGAATGTCACGTCGTGCATCTCCAGCGACGCACCCGCCTGCGTGCGTGGCGGCAGTGACAGCGGCTTGTCAGGGGACTGAATCGGCGAGCGCTCGGCCAGCAGTTCCAGTAATCGTTCCGTCGCGCCGGCCGCGCGTTGCGCTTCACCCAGCGTTTCAGCCAATGCACCCACGGCACCGGCAACGATGGCCGAATACAAAATAAACTGGCCGAGCTCGCCGCCCGTCATGCTGCCCTGTATCACCGCATGTGCACCCAGCCACAATACGAATACGATGGCACCGAAGATCAGCACAATCGCCAGCACCGTCAGCAATGAACGGGCGCGAATGCGGCGGATGGCGGTGATGAAGGCGCGCTCGACGGACGATCCAAAGCGATCCGCCTCGATTTTCTCGTGGGTATATGCCTGTACGGTGGTCATCGCGTTGAGAATTTCCCCGGCGACGGCGGAGGCATCGGCGATGCGGTCCTGCGAATCGCGCGACAGCGTACGCACGCGGCGGCCGTAAAGAATGATCGGCAGAATCGTCACGAACAGCAGCACGATGATGATGGCCGCGAGCTTTACGCTGGTGAAAAACATCATGCCCAGCCCGCCCACAAACAGCAGCGCATTGCGCAGCGCCATCGAGATGCTGGTGCCAACGAGGGATTGGATGAGTGTGGTATCAGTTGTGAGGCGTGAAAGCACTTCGCCACTGCGGGTGATCTCAAAGAATTGGGGGCTTTGTGTGATGACGTGGCGATACACGGCGCTGCGAATATCGGCCGTCACACGCTCGCCCAGCCACGACACCGCATAGAAGCGTGCAGCAGTGGCCACCGCAAGTACGGCAGCCACACCGAACAGTGCCAGAAAGTAGAAATCGATGTGCTCGGTACTTTTTGAACCGGTGGCACCGAAGCCCAGATCGATCATTTGCTTGAACGCATACGGTATCGCCAGCGTGGCGGCGGCTGCGAACAACAGGGCCACACCCGCCATCACGAATTGTGGCTTGTACGGAGCCAGAAACGGCACAAGTCCGCGCAGGGTGGCGAGGCTGCTTTTCTTGCTGGCCGTGGAAGATTCGGGGGACGTTGGCGCAGGGGCGGTGGCGGTGGCGGTGACGGGGGTGGTGGCGGCGGTAGCGGGATTTGCGGACATAGTTTCGTAGGGTTGGGACGGATTCAAGACATTCAAGCAGAAACACCGGTTGTACAAGTGGTTTTTGCCGCTTGTCTGGCGCTGCGGACAACGGCATATGGCGCCAGCACCGCATCCTTGGAGTGCCTGCGTGCTACATTCGCCTTTCCGTCTACCGTCATGTCAGGTCGGATTCAGCAAACGCGAAAGGAAAAATAGTGAAAAAGTGCCGCTTCAACATTATCGCCGCGACGGCGATCACTGCCGCCCTTTCGCCGATGTTGGTGATGGCGGCGAGCGACCAGCGTGTCGTCGATCAGTGCATCGCGGACTGGGGTGCCGCCTCACCGTTCAAAAAAGGCACGCCGGCGAGCCGAGTCATTTCACCAGGCGTGAAGGTTTTCGGTATCGGCAAGAGCAATAACGGCGACGACAAGGTCACCAATAAACCCTCGCTGATTCTCGTGCGACCCGCTGTCAATGTGCTCGGCAAGAGCACCATTCGACTGGCCAATCCCAGGGGCTGGTATTGCTTCAAAGCCAATGTGACCGTGGCGGGCAAGATTGCCATTGATGCCCATTGCAGCGCCCACATCGCCAGTGCGCGTGAAGACGGCACCAGCGTATTGGCCACGGATGAAAGCAAGGGTGGCGTGGCGGTAATGGGTGCGCTGCGCGTGACGCGGTTCGATTGCGAACCCAGGGAAAGCGCCCCCAAGAAACCTGCTCAATAGCGCGTTTCACAGCATCGTTCGCGCTGATTTCACAACAGCAGCGCGACGCCGCTTACCCGACCACGATATCAAATTGCGCCAATAACTTCACACCGCTATCGGGCGCGGCCGGTTTCAGGGACATCATCAAGCGCGTGCGTTCGGCCTCATTGCTGATGCTGCGCAGCACGAAATCACGCGCATTGGCCGGATCGCCTGGCAGGAACATTTGCGAGGTCATTTCGCCGAACTCGCGCGATTTCACTTTGAAGTGAATGTGCGGCGTGCGGCCCGCATAGGCGACCGGCTTGATGGTGCGAAAGCGGTAGCGGCCCTCGCTATCGCTCACGGTTTTGCCAAAGCCCTGAAAAAAGGGATCCAGCGGCGCGCGACTGTCATCCCCCGTATGGTGATAGCGGCCACCACTGTTGCATTGCCAGATTTCCACCAGCGTATTTTTCATCGGGCGGTCTTTTTCATCGACCACACGTCCGGTGAGATCGAGTAATTCGCCTTTGGCCACGCCACTCTTGCCGACGATGGTGGTGAGATCGTTATCCTGGTCAAGCAATAGATCTTTGGGACCGGGATAAAACGGCCCTTCGGTCATGGTCGGGGTTTTCAGTGCGGCCAACACCTGCGATGGCAGCAACATGCCGCCGGTACCCAGTGCAGCCCAGCCCAGAAGCTGCCGGCGCGATGTCATTCGATCCATGTTTTCTCCTTTTGGCGTATCCCACATTATCAATGACGGACGTCACCACCTTTTGAGTGATATGCGCAGACAAAATTCCCGTGTGCGTTCGCAGAATTTTGGCGCATGACGTACGACCGGCGCAGCCTGCGCTCGCTATTGCCCCGCATGCAGCCCATTTGACTTCAGATAAACTGGCTAAAGCCTACTCTCTCCAAACACGACCTGACGAAAATCATGCAATGCAGAAACCGCAATTGTCAGTCCATCAACCTGTAACCAGCACTGTCC
>JAJAYN010000049.1 GCA_026786225.1 Burkholderiales bacterium
CGCCGTAGGCAATCGGCCTGCTCCCGGTGTTGTACCAGTCCCTGCGCTGCCCAAATTCGGTATTTGTTGTGGTCGCGGTAAAACAACCGGCGCCGAATTGGCTGGGGATGCACGCCGTTCCCAGCATTTCCGAGGCCGGTATTGGTATCTGGCACTGGGCTGGCAGTGAAGACGGCGTTGATCCCGATGTAGTGATGGCCTGCTGCGGCGATGTACCCACACTGGAAACGCTGGCTGCCGTTTCCATTCTGCGCGCACATCTCCCTGCGCTAAAGATTCGCGTCATCAATGTTGTTGACCTCATGAAATTGCAACCGTCCAGCGAACATCCGCATGGATTGAGCGAGGTTGATTTTGATGGGCTGTTCACCACGGACAAACCCGTCATCTTTGCGTATCACGGTTATCCCGCGCTGATTCACCGTTTGACGTACCGCCGTCGCAACCACCGCAATTTACACGTTCACGGCTACCGGGAAGAGGGCACCATCACCACCGCTTTCGACATGACGGTACTCAACGAAATCGACCGCTTTCACCTCGTCATGGCGGCAATAGATCGGCTCCCGCAAACAGGAGAGCAGGGCACGGCATTGAAGCGGCAACTGCAGGACAAGCTCATCGAACACCGGCAGTACATCAATGTTCACGGCCAAGACATGCCGGATATTCGCGGCTGGAAATGGCAGCCGTCTGAACCAGCAAAGTCGCTCAGCTAGCAGCGTGTCAGTCTCGTCAACTTCCGCGCCGCAGTCAAAACCGGCTGAACACAGGTTGTCTCGCCCGCAATTGCGCCAGCTCCGACTCCAGCGCACGAATCTGCGAGAGCAGGGTGAGGGCGAGCGCGACGGCGTGCGAATCGAGTTCCAGATCGTGCCGCAGGCGATTTGCCGTGCGCACCGTTACCACGCAGTCGGCGCTAAACGTCCACGGCAGCGCTTGCGGATTGGCGGGTAACAATGCACCGGCGTCGACGAGTTCATGGATTTCACTTTCCGTGATGCCGGTCAGTGCGACCAGTTCGGGAAGCGACAGGCTTTGCGAGCGATGCAGCCAGAGCGCATGAACGGTTTCAGTTTGCATGGGTTGTCCCTCTGTTGAAATGGCTGCGCGGATCGAATGTGGAGCCTTCCGCCAATTGCTTGAATAGTGCTTTCTCGCCATCATCGAGCGTCGGCGGCATGACGATCTTGACGATGGCGAACAGGTCGCCCGCTTGGGCATCCTTGCCCTCAGTGTGTCCCGGTTTGGGCAAGCCGCGCTTGGTCAGACGCAATTGCTGCCCGCTGGTCGTCGCCGCAGCCACTTTGAGGTTCACCACGCCTGCCAGCGTCGGCACTTCGATAGTGGCGCCAAGTGCGGCTTCCCATGGTGTCAGCGGCAGATCGATGTAAAGGTCAAAACCATCGACGCGATAGAGCGGGTGAGGGTGCAGCTTGATATTGAGGTACAGGTCGCCGTCGCGGCCGCCGTTGTGCCCCTTGCCACCCTGGCCACGCAGACGCAGGCGCTGGCCCTCGGTGGCACCTTTGGGAATGCGCACTTGTACCGTGCGTGCTTCACGCCGCACCTGACCTTGCGCGTCGTGCGTCGGCACACTCAGGTTGAGATCGACCTGTGTGCCCCGATACGCGTCTTCCAGGCTGATGCCTGCCGCGACATCGAAGTCTTCGCCGGCAACGGGAAAGCTGGCGTTGCTCCGGCCGCCGCCATGGCGCGCAAAACTGGCAAACAGGTCCGACAGATCCACACCCTCGAACGAGGATTTTCCGTCATTGAATTGCGAATTGAATTCCTGACCCCAATCGCGCGAGGGCTGAAAGTCTTCGCCGGCGCGATGGCTACCCAGACGATCATAGGCGCTACGCTTATCCGCATCCTTCAGCGTTTGATAGGCTTCAGCCACATCCTTGAATTTGGCTTCGCCTTCCGGATCCTTGGAAACATCCGGATGATATTTTCGCGCCAGCTTGCGATAGGCTTTCTTGATCTCGTCGTCGCTCGCTGTGCGCTCGATGCCGAGAATGCTGTAGTAATCCTTGTACTTCATGGCCGCTGTACTTGCACGTCAAACCGTGTGCTGCCTGACCCACGACACGTAGCGATCCATCCAGCCCTGCAGGAATTTTCGGCTGCCATCACCGATATTTCCGGCCTCATCGAACAGGCCGTGCTTTGGCTTGAATAAATATCTCCGGCAGGCCCAGTGTCGGCATATCGAGGTAGGCGAGTACGTTGCGCAAATGCTGCTGGGCCAGTGCCGTCCCGATCGGCCCCACCGATATGCCGATGACACCCGCTGGTTTGCCCGCCCAGGCACTCTGACCATACGGGCGTGAGGCATGGTCGATTGCTTTTTTAAGTACGCCAGGAATGGAGCGATTGTATTCAGCGGTGGCAAACAGCAGGCCCTGCGCGGCGGCGATCTCGCTCTTCAAGCGCTTGACTGACGCCGCCTGGTTGGCATCGTCATCCTGGTTATACAGCGGCAGGTCAGCAATGACTAGCTGCTTGAACGAAAAATCTGATGGTGCCAGCTTTGCCACGGCAGTTGCCAGCTTGCGGTTAAGCGAATCACGGCGAAGACTGCCAACGATGACTGCGATCTGATATTGAGGCACGATGATCTCCCGCGTGCATAAAGGTGAGACGAGTTGGATAGATGATTGCCGATGGCTGCCAGCCCTGCCACGACATTTCGAATACATGCTATGTCAAATTACATGGTTTCGCTGATCGAGTCTGTGCGCTAGATAACGCATCGTGTAGGTGTTCGATTGAAGCGTCGAAGTTTAGGTCCGTTAGCGAACATACGTCACCCATAACGGCCTATAATAAGGCGCTCATTTTAGAGACGAACACGACGCCGGTTGTTCACGACGCGAGTACTTCATGGATGTACGCGATGGCAACTCCCTCTGACCCGAAAGCAAATCACTTGCTTGCCGCCCTGCCCGACGTCGCGTGGCAACGTTGGCTGCCGCATCTCGAAGCCGTAGACATGCCCCTGGGCAGTGTGCTTTACGAATCGGGCAGCACCTTGAAGAATGTGTATTTTCCGACCACCGCCATCGTCTCTCTGTTGTACGTGATGGAAAACAGCGCGTCGGCCGAAATCGCTGTCGTCGGCAATGACGGCATTATCGGCATATCGCTGTTCATGGGCGGCGGTTCCACGCCCAGCCGTGCAGTCGTACAAAGCGCTGGCCAGGGCTACCGTCTGGAGGCGGAAGTGATGAAGCTGGAGTTCGACAGAGGCGGCCCGGTGTTGCACCTGTTGCTTCGCTATACTCAGGCGCTGATTACGCAAATGGCGCAGACCGCCGTATGCAACCGCCACCATTCGCTGGACCAGCAATTGTGCCGCTGGCTGCTGCTAAGCCTGGATCGCTTGCCCGGCAACGAACTGGTGATGACACAGGAACTGATCGCCAACATGCTCGGCGTACGACGCGAGGGTGTGACCGAAGCGGCGCACAAGCTGCAGCATGCCGGCCTCATCCGCTATGCCCGCGGCCATATTTCAGTGCTGGACCGCCCGGGATTGGAGAAACGCAGCTGCGAATGCTACGCCGTGGTCAGGCAGGAATACGATCGGCTGCTTCCCGCCAAGGTGGCCGTGTAGAAAGTCCATGTGGTAGCCGCCGCGCGCTAAGTTGTCCAGCGGCCGCACACCCGTATTTGCCTTTCCATCTCGCTATGTACGTTAGCAGACAGAATGCCGCCGCGGATGCGCGCAGACTGCGTCACCACGTCAGCACGTCAACGCATAGCGGAGCCTAAAGATCGCTCCCCGATGCAGTCGGCCATTGCCATACAGAGGAGAACCGAGATCGCGACCACCGGAAACCATTTGATCGAACTGCTTCCGCGCAAGGTCCGCCTGAGCCTGCTTGCCAACTGTGAGCCGGTCGAGCTGGTGCTGTCCCACGTGCTGTCAGAGCCCGGCGAGCCCATACGCCATGTTTATTTCCCGACAGCCGGGTTCATTTCGCTGGTCATGATGATCGAGAAAAATCCTGCACTGGAAATCGGCATGGTCGGGCGTGAAGGCATGCTCGGAGCACAACTCTCGTTGGAGGTTGACCTCGCGCCGTTGCACTCGGTGGTGCAGGGGCAAGGCACTGCCCTGCGAATTGGTGCGGCCGCCTTTCAGCGTGAGTTGAGCGCCCACCCGGCGTTGCAGCGCGGCATGCACCGCTATCTGTATGTGCTGATGACGCAGATGGCGCAGTACGCCGGGTGCCTGCGCTATCACCAGATCGATCAACGCCTTGCCCGCTGGCTGCTGATGAGTCAGGATCGCGCCGAGTCCAACACCTTTCGTATGACCCACGAATTCCTCGCCTACATGCTCGGTGTGCGCAGAGTCGGCATTACCAAGTCGGCGGGGCAATTGCAGCGAAACGGGCTCATCGAATATCGCCGCGGCGTGTTGACGGTGCTCGACCGCAAAGGGCTGGAGGCCGCTTCATGCGGCTGCTACGCCACAGACGGAAAAACTTACGCCAAGCTGCTGGCCTGAATTTGTTTTTTTACTTGCGCAGTATTGTTACGGCAACAGTCAAGCAGGCTGAACATCGACATTTGTACGCTTCCGCACATAGTTCAAGTGTTATGTGCGATTACGCACATAATTGCTTGTTTTTAAAAAGATATTTATACTTCCTGCTAGTTTTTACAAACCTTTGGTTCGGCCCGGCCCGGGATCGATCTTCCGAAAATCAAACAGAGACTTTCGACAGAGGCGTTGCCAAGACTTCCTATCAGAA
>JAJAYN010000050.1 GCA_026786225.1 Burkholderiales bacterium
CCGACGCCCTGGCGCAGGCCAACCTCGATGGCGGCGGTAACACCGATGAGAAACGCCGCGCCAAAACACCTCTACCTGCAGTCGATCAATCCGCCGCCGCCAACGAAAAGCTCGCGCAGGAACGCGTCAAGCAGCTGGAGCAGGAAGTCAAAACGCTGATGACGCAGGCAAAATCCACCGCCAAGATATTGCAGGGCGAGATCAATCAACAGCCCTCGGGCGCGCCCAAGCCGTTAAGCACGACAGAACTGCTGCAACAGTCGATGGAAATCCGTCGGCTCGAAGCGGAGTTGGCACGCGAGCACGAGGCCTATCAGCAGCGCCCCAAGCGTTCCTACGTGGGCGGACGCACGATGGAGTATCGATTTGCGGGCTACGTGGAGAACTGGCGGCTGAAAATTGAACGTGTTGGCAACCTCAATTATCCCGAAGAAGCCAGAGGCAAGGGTCTGCAGGGCCAATTGCAGTTGACGGTGGCGATAAAGGCCAACGGCGAAGTGGAAGAAATCAAAGTCAATCGTTCATCCGGCAGCAAGGTTCTCGATCAGGCTGCGCGGCGCATCGTCATGCTGTCAGCACCGTTTGACCGGTTTCCAGACAGCTTCAAGAAGGACACCGATGTGTTGCACATCACCCGCACGTGGATATTTGGCCGGGATGAGACGCTAACCTCGAAGTAGGTAGCCGCCTACTTGTTGCCACGGCAAGGCGTGCGACACCGCTCAACGCTTGCGCCAGAACACGCTCTGCTGGTCAATCACCTGTAACGCCTCGGTGATGCCACGCTCGGCACGAAAATCATCAATCGCGCGTTTGCAAGGCGGACATGAACCGTAATCATCGACGATCACAAATCCGCCTGTCGACACTTTGTCGTAAAGCGGCTGCAACGCCGTCATCGTCGACTCGTACAAATCCCCATCGAGTCGCAAAATCGCCAGGCGTTCAATCGGCGCAACGGGCAGTGAATCCTTGAACCAGCCTTTGAGAAATTTCACTTGATCGTCGAGCAATCCATATCGCCGAAACAGTTGCTGCACCTCTTCAACCGGCACAGCGAGCACCGGCAGCACGTCACGACTGATATCAAAGCCGGCGTCTTGCGGCCATGTTGGCGGCGGTACGCCTTCAAAGGAGTCGGCGGCCCAGATGGTTCTGTCCGTCACCTCGTATGCGGCAAGGACGCCACGCATAAAAATGCACGCGCCGCCGCGCCAGATACCGGTTTCGATAAAGTCGCCGGGAATGTTTTCGGCCAGAACGGTTTCGATGCACTGCTGCAGGTTGTCGAGCCGCTTCCTGCCGATCATCGAGTGCGAAAGTTCAATGAGATTGCGCAATTCGTGCGCTTGTCTGCTGGAGCCATCCGGCATCTTTTGCAACAGCGTGATGGTGTTTCCGGCCGACTTGGCATCGCGCAGCGCAGCCATCAGCTCGGGCTTGCTCTGTGCAATATTGAAGTAGTCGTTGAAATTTACCGCTCCGCCGTTCAATCTGGTGATGAATGTGTGCAAAATGCGCGCCTCATTCTCCGCATACAGCTCATTGAGTAGCGAGGTCTTGAGGAGCTCGATGTATTTGCTGGCGATAGCCGACTGCATCATTTTTCTTTCCTTGCCTCGTCTATTGAATACTTGCCGATAAACCTGCGATCAATCGCGTCTTTCCATTGCCACACCCAGCTACCCTCCCACCCAAGGCTTCCCCACGAACCAATCGCATATTTATTTCCGGCGCTGATTAAATTCAGCGAGCGCGATGGTGGAACGTAGCGCCGTAGCGGTTCTCCACGCAGGAACCGGCGTAAATTATCATCCAGCGGCGGTCCGGCTTTTACAGCATAAACGCCCGATCGTGGCCGCGGCTGATGCTCTATCGTGGCGCAATCGCCAGCGGCGAATACATTGGCATGCGATACCGATTGCAGCTTGTCGTTGACGAGGATAAAGCCATCCTTGTCGGTCACCAGACCGGACTGGCGTGGCCAGGCCGCTGCCGATGTACCCGGCGCGGCGATCACGATATCGGCGTCCACCACGGCTCCGGAAACGAGTTGTACCCCTGCCGATGAAACGCCCGACGCCGCCTGCCCAGCCAATACCGCGATGCCGCGCTCGCGCATGATGCGGGCGAGGCGCGGACCGACATTTCCGGGCAATGTGTCGGCCGCCGAAATCAGCGTGACGCCCAAATTTTGGTCACGAAAGCGGTGCTGCATCGCCAGTGCCAATTCCACGCCGCCGGCGCCCGCACCGACAAACGCAACGCGGGTACGCGCACCGCGTTGATGCCGGAGCGTGATGATGCCAGCCAGCTTTTCAACAGATTCTATAAAGACTTCGATTGGCCGGATCGGAATGGCTTGTTCGGCCAAGCCGGCAACAATCGAAAGATTGGCCACCGGACCGGTGTCGATCGAGAGCAGGTCGAACGGGACGGTGTGCCCATCCTCACAACGAATCACGTTGTTTGAAAAATCGATTGTCGATGCCGCCGTCTGGTGGAAAGCCACACCGGCTTTCGCTGCCAGCGGTTGCAACGGAATGACACATTCGTCAAGCGTGTAGTGTCCCGCGACCCAACCCGGCAGCATGCCCGAATACACCTGCCGTGCATAAGGTGAGATCAGCGTGACCGCGACCTCGTCGAAAGGCTGTGGCGCCAGCAAGGTTAGCGACTTCAGCACATGTACATGCGCGTGGCCCGCACCAAGCAATACGAGTTTCTGCGTCATTTTTTCTTCAGGCTGACATCACCAAACCAGGTGGACACCAGCTCACCTGTATTGTCGGTGTCGTTGCCGACGGCAACGCCGGTGACGGCAGGCGCATCGAAACCGAATGCGGCGCGGAAGTCCGCCGCGATGTCGCGTGATTCAGTCATCCATTTTCCGATATTGGCTGATCCGCTTTGCAGCACGATCATTTGCGCGCGATTGGAGTAGGCGCTCCATTGTGTGTAGCCAACGGCATACTTGTTGTCCCAGACATAGCAGAGTGCTGCGGTAGGCACGTCTGGAGCGGCGATCATGCGCGCGAGACGCAGCCTGGTGCGATCAGCGAAGGACAGAGAATCCATCGCCACATCAAAAAACACATAAACGCGCGCCGAAAAATCATCGCCAGGTTTGGTGCGCATATCGGCTTTGTCGAGCACGCGGCTTACTTTCCAGCGCCATTCAAGCAAGCGGGGCGCGTCACCGGCCGAAGTCGTTAACGGCAATGCCAGGCTGCCGGCACCATGGTCAGAATCCACACGCAGAACGGTCGTTCCCTCGTCAGTCACCAGCGCGAATTTATTTGCGGCGATCTTTGGCAGCGTAAGGATTCGGAATTCCTTCGGCAGGACCTGCCCCGCTGCGAGCGAGGAAAACGGCGGCGGACTATCGGTGCCTGATGCCGGCATTGAGAGCGACAGCAAGGCGAGGATCGTCAATCGGGTTTTCATGTCGGCCACGCGAATGCCAGCGGCGGTTTCAATGAAATGAGCCGCGCCAGGTCCTCAGGGCGATCCACATCCCATAGCGTCTCCATTTCGTGCCACGTCAGGCCAGCGGCTTGTAAACGCGCGCGCTGCTGTTTCAGCACGGCATCGGTTCCCCAGTCAATATCGTCAAACATTGCCGCATGCGTACGGCACGCGCCGATCAGCACATAGCCGCCGTCAGCTGCGGGCGTCAACACGACGTCTTGCGTGGCAAGTTGACTGATGGCACGCGTCAAGTGCGCAACGGTGAGTGCCGGACAATCGGCACCGACGATGATTACCCGCTGGGAGTGCTCAAGCGCGGCGGTGATCGCGTGCAGCATCCGCGCACCGAGGTCGCCATCGCGCAACTGCACGCTAAGGCCGACGCCAAAATCAGTCGCACTGGTCTTGAAAAACGGGTGCGCCGCATCGGGTGCGCAGGAAAGCAAAACATCGGCGCCACTTGCAACGGCGGTTTGCAGCACCCGCTCTGTCAACGCGACGTGGAGTCTGGCGGCAAGTTCCGCACTGAGTGTCGGGATCAGGCGCGTCTTGACGTCGCCGGCCACCGGCGCTTTGGCGAATACGACGATGACCGTATCACTTGCCATAGTAGGCACGATGCAGCGCTGCCGGATCCGCACCAAGGAAATAGGCCAGGCGCAGGCGCCACATGAGAAATATCGTGCGCCAAACACCGTGCTTCTCCCAGCGACGGCCCGAGGTCACAATTTTTTGTGCCACACAAAGTGGCGCGCCGGCCTTCCTGAGCGTGACGCACATCGCGACATCTTCCATCAAGGGCATCTCGGCGAAACCACCTGCGGCGGTGAATGTATCGGCGGTCATAAACAACCCCTGGTCGCCGGTAGCGATGCCGGTCAGCCTCGAGCGATGGTTCATGAACCAGGCCACAACCGGCAGAAAAAAATGTTGACCCTTGATGGTCACATCGAATCGACCCCAGGTACGCGACGCCGATTGCAAACCGTTGCCAATGAGCACGTCGGCCTCCGCTGGCAGGATGGAATCGGCATGCAGAAACAGCAAGGTGTCGCCCGCCGCGATGGCCGCACCGGCGTTCATCTGTGCGGCGCGACCTTTGCGGGTGTGGATCACCCGATCAACCAGGGGCGCGGCCAGCAGGGGTGTGTGATCAGCGCTGCCGCCGTCAGCCAGAATGACTTCAGTACCACGCGTACGCATTGGCTGCAATGGCATCAGCGTGGCGACGATATTGCCGGCCTCGTTGAGCGCAGGGATAACGATGGAAAGTTGCATGCCTGCATTGTAGCGAGGCGCTTAAGCTCGTTATAAATAGCCAAACTCCATAGCTGGCGGGCTTCTTCAGGCATTTTTGCCTCAAACACCGCGCCAATACTGGACTTTCCTTAATTCGCGCCGTTCAAATTCCAGTCATACTCGAGATGTGAAATTGGCGCTTTCTTGTCGGCGATGATTTGCTGGTCTGCCGGGCTATCTGCCAGCAATTTTGCGTAGCGCGAAAAATAATCTTCGCGGCTGGTGATCGGCGGTGTTTTGCCATCGAATCCCGTGTAACCAGCAGCCCAGTCTTCCTTGAACCAGTTAAAAATCATCGACACTTCCAGCTTGCCGTTGCTGTAACGGTTGCGTGAACGGTCCGAGAGAAAACGTACCGCCTGTTCTTCAAGTTGCTTGTCGAGACGATCCGCGACGAATGCCTCTTCACGTAACGCCGGGCAACCTATCGAGGCGCAGTTGGCGGCGTAATGCACGCGTACTTCGTTGTAGACGCCGGCCTTACGCAACATCTCATGTTCGACTTTGTCGAGGAACGCGTCCTGACCGAACAGCTTGAAGAATTTGCGTTTCCAGCGGTTGTCGAACACGCTGCCAATATCCTTGATCGACTTTACCGGATAGTTTTGCAGTATCAGCGCCAGCGTCTGCCCGTTGTAGACATTGATGAGGAAAGCCATCTGTTGCGCCTTGCTCCAGGCATTGAAATCAGCTTCCTTCACGCTGGCGAGCACATCGAGATAGGCCTTCAGCTGTGCTTCTTCTTTTTTGAAATCCGCATATTTCACTTTGCTCGTTTTGCCGCCGTCAACAACGACGACGTGTTTCTTCAGCAGCGCAGTGAATGCGGCGTGGGTGTGATCAAAGGTTTGGGCGCTGGCCGTAGTAGAAAGCAAAGCGGCAGTCAAAAATGCAAAGAGGTTTTTCATATTGAGACTTTCACAGTTGGTCTTGATAAGTCAGCGACCCCTCATGCCAATCCTTCTCCTGAGGGAGAAGGGCTTTTGTTGCCTCTCCCTCGGGACAAGGGAACACTTGAAGCGAAGCAGAGGCCGACGCGAAGCGGCGGGTGAGGGGGCGCTCTTTAGTGATGCGCTGGCTCTTTAGGATACGCCGGCGTATTGTCCGGCGAAACCACCAGCGCGATTGCCTTGCCCAGAATCGTAAAGAAGCTCCCTTCCCCGCGCGTCCAGTCGTTCATCGCCCTGGCCACTGCCAGTTTACCGACTGTCGCTGTCGAGCGTTTGTAAACGCCGGCCGCGTATTTGTTGGCTTCGCCCATCGTTGGATAAATGTGAATCGTGCCGAGAATGCCTTCCAGCCCGAAGCCGTGCTTCATCGCTGCGACAAACTCAACCAGCAGATCGCCTGCATGCTC
>JAJAYN010000051.1 GCA_026786225.1 Burkholderiales bacterium
CCTGCAGGAGTTCAAGTGCGGTGAGTACGCGGTGCAGGGGCTTTTCCATGTTTCAAATGATACGACGAGTTTCATCGATATAGGACGCAAGCTGGCCTATATCGAAATTACACTTCGCGCATTCTTTCATTACCGGAAAACCCATGACTGCCGATCTCACGCTCTACTTTCTTGCCGTCCTTGCAGTAATCCTTCTGCCAGGGATGGACATGGCCTATGTGCTGGCGAGCAGTCTTTTCGGCGGGCGCCGGGGTGCTGTCAGTTCGGTGCTGGGTATCGCCACAGGTGGCCTAATTCATGTCGTTGTCGGTGCGACCGGCATGGCGGCGTTGATGATGATGTTTCCGCAACTATTCCACGTGCTGCTCTTGCTGGGGACCTGCTATCTGCTTTGGATCGGCTGGACGATTTTTCGCAGCGCCGATGCTGACACAACTCAAACTGACCTACCGGTCGCAAGCAGTGGCGCGATCTACCGGCGCGCCGTCACGACCTGCCTGTTGAATCCCAAGGCCTACGCGTTCATGTTCGCGATCTTTCCGGCATTCGTCCGCAGCGATACGCGTAGCCTCGTCGCCCAGACCATCGCACTTTGCCTCATCACGGTGGCGATACAGATCGTTGTGTACGGGGCGGTGGCGGCGCTCGCGGTGCAATCGCGTCAATTCATGAAATCACGCCAGAAAACCATCTCGCGCACGATGGGCGCGATGCTCATGGCCGCAGCGCTCGCGACGGCGACGCAGGCATGGTCGGTGCCTACGGAAAAATCCCCCTCACCAAACGCACCCACCACGACAACCACCCCAGCCACGCCAACCAAAGCGAGCGCAGCCATCACAGGATCCGCCTCCACAAAATCCCCCGCATCCGAACAGAAAGGCCGCGACGACTTCGATTTTCTGGTCGGCCATTGGCAGACGGTGCAGAGACGCTCGACCAAGCCGCTGCAGGATGATGCACCTTGGGAAACATTCAGCGCAGCCATCCATATGGAAAAGCTGCCCGGCAATATCGGCAACATTGACGCAATGACCGCACCGGACTGGCGGCCAAACTGGGTGGGTGTGGCGATTCGCATCTTCAACGGCGAGACCGGCTTGTGGAGCATCTATTGGCTGGCGGGCAAGACCGGCGGCATCGATAGTGCCACTGGTCAGCTCACGGTACCGGTGGTGGGTAAATTCGAGAATGAAGTGGGTATATTTGAGTCGGACGAGATCGTCGAGGGCAAGGCGCTGCGCGTGCGCTTCACCTGGACCAAAGTAGATACCGACCACGTCAAATGGCAGCAGGCGTTTTCATTTGACGGTGGCAAAAGCTGGAAGCCGAATTGGCACATGCATGGCACGCGGGTGAAGCAATGAAATACTGCAGCAGGCGTGATCACCCGTTGTCCGGCATTCTGTGAGAGGAAAACTTCATCGGGATCGGTGCGACAAATTTTTGCGTTATGCTGCCAGCCGATCCAACAATACCGGAAAAGACATTTATGCGCGCAGTCGGATATCGACACATCGCATTCGCGCTTTCGCTTTTGGGCGCGGGCTGCGCCTTTGCCGACAATGTCGACAACATCGTCGACGCTGAAATGAAACGCCGCAATATTCCTGGCCTCTCGCTGGTGATCATCGATGGCGGCAAGATCGTCAAGTCGAAGGGCTATGGGGTAACGGAAAATGGCGGCGGCACGCCAGTCACAACGTCCACCCTGTTTCAGGCGGGTTCCATCAGCAAGCCTGTTGCGGCGATCGGTGCCTTGCATCTGGTGGAGCAAGGCAAGCTGGCGCTGGATGCCGATGTGAATACCAAACTCACGTCATGGAAAGTACCGGATAGCGAATTCACCACGGAAAAGAAAGTCACGTTGCGCGGCATTCTCAGCCACAGCGCTGGGCTGACCGTGCATGGTTTTCCAGGCTATGCCAGCGATGCGCGCATGCCGACGGTGTTGCAAATATTGAATGGCGAGAAGCCTGCGAAGACCGCACCGATTCGCGTCTCTGTTTTGCCGGGAAGTATTTTTCGGTATTCGGGCGGCGGCTACACCGTGATGCAGCAATTGACGGTTGATGTCACGCGCACGCCATTTGCGGATTTCATGCGCGAAAAAGTACTCCTGCCACTGGGCATGCGCGACAGCGACTTCGCACAACCGCTGACGAGAGAAAAAGCCGCTATCGCCGCAAGTGGTCACCTCAGCGGACGCAATGTGGTGCCGGGCCGTTGGCACACTTACCCTGAAATGGCCGCAGCCGGACTGTGGACCACGCCGACCGACCTTGGTCGTTTCGCAATGGGAGTTCAGCAGTCGCTCGCCGGAACGGCCAACCCGATCATCTCGGCAGCAATGACACGCCAAATGCTCACGTTACAAAAGAACATGGGCCTGGGCTTTGCGCTGGAAGGCACCGGCAAGTCGCAGGAGTTTGCGCACGGCGGGCGCGACGAGGGCTTTGACGCCCGACTGGCCGCCACCGCCGAGACCGGGCAAGGTGCAGTCGTCATGATCAACGTCAACGATAATTCCAGAATGATGAATCGCATCATGGCGGCCATTCGCACCACGTACAAATGGCCCGCAGCCGTTACGGATGCCAGGACACCTCCAAAAATAGTCTATGCCGATCCCAACGTGCTCGCCCGTGTCAGCGGCCGCTAAGAAGTAGGCAATGGGCAGATGCTCACATTCGCGATTGAAAAAAACAGTCTGGTCACCATGAGCGATGGATTGCCTGATGAGCAATACCACCCCATTGGCGCGTTGCGTTTTTATTCAATAACCAGCGATGAAGAATTTGCATTTACGCAAGACGCCAAAGGGCAAGTAAGTGAACTGGTGGCAAAGAAAAATGGCAGGGAAAGGAAGGCCGCACGCCTCGGTCCATTGATGCATAACTTGAAGCCGCAAACCGACCCAAACCCGGCGCGCACTGAAATGCTAAAACAGGCTTTGTTCGCTTGTGGACAAGGTGGAACCGCTGTTGCCAACTCAGCGGATTTTGCAGCCAGCACCAAAACCGCGTTTGGCAACCGCGCATTGCCCGAGTGCGTTGGCGTAAATGCGGTTGCGTTTCTGCATGAGCAGGATGTATCTGATCGCGCAGTGGAGCGGCACGCCAGCAAAGTAAGCAAGGTACTGTTTTACAAAATGGCCGTTAATCGTCCGGAGCAGTTTCTGTTGATCTATCTGGATCATGCTGGACGCATCGCGGATCTGGATACGGTTGCGGATTAGGCAGGGGCGCGTTGGTGTCCATTGACATCGTTTCAAGACGCTAGCACTGGCGAGGTGTTTTGAGGGATTTGTGGCTGAGAGGTGCGTGGACGCTGGCGTTTCTCATTTGGAAATAGGCCCGCAACGTCATTCGCGCGACGTGTCGAAGGATCGAGTCGGCCGCGCCAGTGCTAGTACAACAACTTCGCGCACGTGTATGTCGATGGACTCCGTGCGAACGGGAGGTATTTAGAAATTCCCTGCGATGAATGGGCCGGAATGACGAACGCTCGCCGCGCTGTCTGATTGCTTGCCTTCGTTCGCATCACCCAACCTGAAATAGAACGTACTACCCTCTCCTGCAGTCGATGTTGCCCATACTTTTCCGTGGTGTCGCTCGATGATGTGTTTCACCGCCGCGAGCCCGCCGCCGGTGCCGGGGAAAGCGCCGGGCCCATGCAGGCGATGGAATACCGTAAATAGTTTTTCGGCGCGATTCATATCAAAGCCGGCACCATTGTCGCGCACAAAATACGTGTTGCCTGACGCCGTCATTTCACAGCCAATTTCCACTCTTGGAAACGCTTTCTTGCTGGAAAACTTGAAGGCGTTGGACAAAAGATTGGCAAAGACCTGTTGCAATAGCGCAGCGTCGCCTACACACGCCGGCAAATCGCCCGCAATGACGTCGGTACTCGCATATAGGGGGTCGTAGAGAAAATCTTCCAGTGCTTTCTCCACCAGCGCCGAAACGCTGAGCGGTCGAACGGCTAGTGGCTGTTGGCCAAGCTGGTAGAAATGCAGCAGATCCGTGAGCAACTGCTGCATGTGGTCGGTCTTCTTGATAATGAAATCGAGGTAGTGCTGCGATTCCGGCGGTAGTTCGGCTCGCGAGCGCTCGGCAAGCAATTCGGCAAATCCTGCGATTGCACGCAAAGGTGCCCGCAGGTCGTGCGATATGGTCAAGCCGAATGCTTCAAGTTGCTTATTCGTCGTTTCCAGTTCTGCAGTGTGGGCGCGGCGGCGTTGTTCCAGCAGCAAGTTTTCCTTGCGGAGCTGGTTCACCGCGAGCGCGCGTGTCAATACAGGGTGGATCTCGCTGATACCAAACGGCTTGGCAATGCAATCCATGGCGCCTACCCGCATTGCTTCAACGGCGGAGGTTACGGTGTCCTCGCTCGTCATTACAATTACTGCAAGGTGTGGATCGATCTTCAGTGCCGAATGCAAAAGCTCGATGCCATCGATATCCGGCTTTTTCGACACCGTAAGCAGCGCGTCAAATTTGCTTCCGCGCAATGCAATCAGCGCCGCTTTCGCCTCCCTGAAACCTGCTGTCACGTATCCCTGCTCGTTCAGGCTCTCGCATAGCGCATGCAAGTGAGTGGCCTCGTTGTCCACCACCAGGATATGTACGCGCGTATCGGCGACATTGGCGCGTTGGGTTTCAGGTATATGCACTCTTCCTTTCGTTTCGGTAGGCAACGGTACGCCGGCGAAAGACGGGGAACTTGCATCAGGTATCGCGCTTTGCATTCTGGTTGCCATTTGAATTCGCCGGTCCGATTGTGCTGCCTGGTACTCCTACAGCATTGGAGCCCGGCGAACTGTTAAGTATTTAATAATACATACTTACCATACGCTATTTTCAATCGAATTTGATGAGCGCAAAAACTAAAAATGAACGTTTCTTTCGGGCTGCTCCCAGTGGA
>JAJAYN010000052.1 GCA_026786225.1 Burkholderiales bacterium
CGGCTGCGCCGGCCCTCCCATAATAAAAAAAAACTGGCCACGACTCGGTATCCACCCCAGTGCGCAGGCCTGGGCGGATTTTTGCCGTACTCGGCGGCGAACGCGGCGAAGCGCGCTTCGAGGTCGGTGCGTGAGGGTAATACCTGGCTCTGTGGCGAGGCCCAGGCACCGATGCGGCTTAGCACCGGTCGACTTTTGTAATATGCATCCGAGTCTGCCGCACTAACCGTCTCGACGCGGCCCTCGATGCGAATCTGGCGTTCAAGCTCGGGCCAGAAAAACAGCAATGCCGCGCGATTGTTGGCAGCAAGGTCCTGACCTTTGTGGCTCTGGTAGTTGGTGAAAAACACCATGCCGCGTTCATCGTACTCCTTGATCAACACGACACGCGCCGACGGATAGCCACCGGCATCACAGGTGGCGAGCGTCATCGCGTTAGGCTCTGGCAGTTCCGCCTTGGTGGCTTCGCCAAACCATTTGTCGAATTGCGTAAATGGAGAAGTCGCTACATCAAGCTCGTCCAATGAGGCCAGTTTGTAATCGGTGCGTAGGTCGGCGAGGTTCATGAATTCAATCGAAGTGATTTTTCGGCCATGCGTGCGATGCTGCGTTCTCTCGATGATTGCGTCAGTATGTCGAGCGCAAGCCATTTCGCATCCAGCGATTCTGCAGAGATTTTTAGCTCTGCATCCGCTGCAATGATGAGGTAACGGGCATCGTAGTGCAAGTGAGCAGGCTCCGCGCGCTGCGGGTTGTCGCGTGCAGGGATTTGGTGGATATCGAGATCAAACAGTGTGTCGCTCCCGAACGTCAACCCGGCAATGCCGGTTTCTTCCTGTGCTTCTCTCATTGCGCCCGCTGCTGGCGAAGCATCAGTGTCATCGAGATGGCCGCCAGGCTGAACCCACATAGCGAGCTTCACGTGATGCAGCAGCAATGCATGCGTGCGAGCAGAATTGAGTATCCACGCGGAACCCGTGACGTGGCCTTCAACGTTTGCGCGCGTCCACCAATTGAATCGATGCGATGCAACGAAGCGCATCATTTTGTCGCGGTGTTGCACTTCTTCCTGATCGACACAGGTGTGTGCCGCGAGTGCTGTTAGGAATATTTCCGTATTCATGGCCGCTGCGAAAAATCTGCAATCATAGTCGCTCTGAATAAAACGTGCGGGATTTCCCCTTCTAAAAACGCGTTGCACGATTACAACGACGTGTTGCACATTCCTGTAAATAATGCGTTATATTTGCTCCTGTGGTACGGATTCACTCTCAAGAGTCTTCGTGAATCCCAGCGCAAGTTAATGTAATTTTGAAAAACAACCTGGAGGATTTACATGGCCGCAAAGAAACCCGCCGCAAAGAAACCAGCCGCCAAAAAACCGGCCGCCAAAAAACCAGCTGCCAAAAAACCGGCAGCAAAGAAGCCAGCAGCAAAGAAGCCAGCGGCGAAAAAACCTGCCGCCAAAAAACCGGCAGCAAAGAAACCAGCAGCCAAGAAAGCCGCGCCAAAGAAGCCAGCTGTTAAGCGCAAGCCTAACGCAGCCTTCATGAAGCCGATGACGATCAGTTCTGTTCTTGCCGCAGTTATTGGTTCAGCACCGATGCCGCGTACCGAAGTCACCAAGAAACTCTGGGACTACATCAAGAAAAACAAACTGCAAGACGCCATCAACCGTCGCATGATCAACGCCGATGAAAAGCTCAAGGCCGTGTTCGGCGGCAAAAAAGTCGTTTCGATGTTTGAAATGACCAAGCTCGTCTCTTCGCATCTGAAGTAATCGCGTCGGCGAAACGCTGTCGAAATCGCCAAGGCGTTCGACGGCGTATCCTGAAGGCCGGTATCACCCTTGTGGTGTGCCGGCCTTTGTTTTTTGACTTGCCTATGGAAAACGGCCATGAACGCTCCGCTACAGAATCATCTCTTCCGCCTCATCAAACGTCCTGTAGGCGAACCCACGCGTGACGACTTCGCGTTCGACGTTGAGAACCTCGCCGAGATCGCCGATGGGCAGCTGCTCGTCAAAACGCTCTATCTCTCGCTCGACCCCGCCATGCGTGGCTGGATGAATGAGGCGCGGTCCTACATCGCGCCAGTTGGCATCGGCGAAGTGATGCGCGCTGGTGGCATCGGCACCGTAGTGCAATCGAAGCATCCAAATTTTCAGGTGGGCGATACGGTGAGTGGCATGTTGAACGTGCAGGAATATGCCGTTTCGGATGGCAAGGGTATGGTTAAAATCGATCCAAATCTCGCGCCCTTGACGGCATACCTGAACGTGCTCGGTATGCCCGGCATGACCGCCTACTTCGGACTACTCGAATCCGGTCAACCCAAGGCGGGCGAAACGCTGGTGGTATCGGGTGCCTCAGGTGCGGTGGGTGCCACCGTCGGCCAGGTGGCAAAAATCCTTGGACTCAGGGTGGTCGGCATCGCTGGTGGCAAAGAAAAGTGTGACTACGCGATCAATGAATTTGGCTTCGATGCCTGCATCGATTACAAGAATCAGGATGTGCGCATGGGCTTGAAGGAAGCCTGCCCGGGGGGCATCGACATCTATTTTGATAACGTCGGCGGCGAGATTCTCGACATCGTGCTTACGCGCATCAATTTGAAAGCACGCATTGTTATCTGCGGTGCAATATCGCAGTACAACAACACGACACCCGTCAAAGGGCCATCAAATTATCTTTCTCTGCTCGTCAATCGCGCGCGCATGGAAGGCATCGTCGTATTCGATTACGCCCCACGCTACAAGGAGGGCGCGATGCAACTGGGCCAGTGGATGGCCGAGGGTAAATTGAAATCGCGCGAACATATCGTTGAGGGATTGGAAACCTTTCCCGAGACGCTAATGAAGCTGTTTAAGGGCGAGAATTTTGGCAAGCTGGTGTTGAAAGTGGCTTAGGAGACCGCTTGAAGACACAAGCTCTGGAGGGGCTCTCGGGCCATTTTTGCTCCGAACGCCGCGTCCTTGCTTGATTTGCGTTGTCGGATTGCATGAAAAAAGAGCCGGAAATTCCGGCTCTTTTCACTGGTACATTGGAAAAACTGCTGGTTACGCGACCAGCTCCCGCAATACGTACGGCAGGATCCCACCGTGCAAATAGTAATCCACTTCGATAGGCGTATCGATACGCAACAACACTGGAACGTTTTGGATTGAGCCATCGATGCGCTTGATAACCAGCGTGACATCCATCTGCGGTTTGATGCCGGCCTCGACGCCAACGATATCAAAATCCTCATCACCCCTGATGCCTAGTGACGTTGCTGTATCGCTACC
>JAJAYN010000053.1 GCA_026786225.1 Burkholderiales bacterium
AACCTATTCCGGACCAATTTCTGCAGAGAATTCCAATGAACAACATCAAGAAAGTCGCCAAGTACGTCGCCAAGCATCCCGATGAAAGTCCAACGGTAACCTTGCTGGAATTGGCGGTTGCCCTGGAGACTGGCTCGGGGTTTTCATTTACCAAACTTTACGACCTCGATCACGCCGAATTTGTTCTGGCGATGGGGATGATCGGTGATTGGCGCCTTGATCGCCACTATATGTCCAAGCTGCGACTACTCGATCACGCCGAGATTGGTGATCAGCCTTCTGCTCAGTAGATAGCGCGGGCGAGCATCTCCGCAGGGCCGCCCCGCCCCACTCGATGTTGGCAGGTCGGCCAAATGACAAGGATCACGCTACGCCGTTGCGATTTCATTCGTGTTGCAGTGGTATGACGTTTCTGTGTCAGGCGCTATTTTTTCGCATGTTCGTTGTTGCGTAAGCCCAAAAAAAAACGGCACCGCTTGTACGGTGCCGCTAAATTTCCACCGAGGTGATTCACCATACATATGCGGTGATCGGCGGGAGGAGGGCCTGCAGGTACCGGATACTACGCCTGGTACGTGACCGCTCGATGGCAGTCCTGTGGCCGTTATGTGACAACCGGATGCCCAACGCCTGCCGCATGCCTTACAATCGCCGCACGTCTCTCGACCAATACTGTGCGTGCCTTGCCTAGGCGCACTAAAATTTTCTGCCCATGTCAAACAAGCTATTCCGCCAGGAAGCCATAGATGCGTTGCGCGAAAAATTCCTCGGCGAGGCGACGATTGCACGTCCGTTGCCTTTCTGGGTTCTAACGCTGTTGGGTGTCGGCGCGGCCGGTTTGATTATTGTGGTGGCCGTATGGGGCCAATATACGCGGCGAGAGAGGGTTGAGGGCTTTTTGCAACTCGATGTAGGCGCTGCCAGGGTTTCATTCACGGATTCTGGGCGCGTTGCCGAGTTGCTGGTCAAGGAAGGTCAAGACGTTAAGGAGGGTGTGCCGATGGCGCGCATTTCCCTCGAACGTGCAACGTCGGCGTCGACATCGACTGGCGCAGTGGTTTCGGGTGAGTTAAACCAGCGACGTGGGAGCCTCGAAAAGGAACAGGGCCAGATGCGCGAACTCGCCACGCAACAACTCCAGCAGGTGCGCAAGAAAGCGTTGGATTTGCAAAACGAGATCAACCAGATAGGCGCTGAAATTGCGTTGCAGGCGCAGCGGTTGGCTTCAGCGAAAGCGGAAGCGCTTCGTTGGGCGCAATTGGCGGAAAAGAAATTTGCCTCCGAGGTCGCCGCTCGACAGAAGCAGGATGAGGCAACCGATCAGGAAATTCGGCTGCAGGCATTGAAACGCCAGAAATCGACACTGGAGCGCGATTTTTCCACAGCGAAACTCGAGGAGCCTTCCGTTGCGCTGCGCGCTCGAACGCTCGAGGAGCAAGTCAATCGGCAAATTAGCGAGTTGCAACAAACGATGGTGCAGGAAGAAGCAAAGCGGGAGACGATTATCCGTGCGCCTATTACCGGCGTTGTCACCAATATCACCGTGAGCAGCGGTCAATCGGTCGCTGCCGATGCAGCGTTCGCTACCATACTTCCAGCGGGCAGCAAGTTGCAGGTGGAGCTATTGGTGCCGACGCGCGCCATCGGTTTTGTCACAAAAGGCAAGGAGGTCTCGTTGCGTTATGAGGCCTTTCCGTTTGAACGCTTCGGCCAGTATCGCGGCGTGATTGCAGATGTCAGCCAGACAGTGTGGTCGCCGGGTGAAAAAATTGGCCCGCTGGTGGTACGCGAGCCGGCCTATCGCATCACGGCGAAACTTGACCGGCAATCGGTCGAGGCAATGGGCCAGGAGATGCCGCTACGTTCAGGCATGTTGGTCAGTGCCGATATCCTGCTGGAAAAAAGAAGTCTGCTTGAGTGGATATTTGAACCAGTTCTGCAATTGCGGGGGCGACTTTGATCGGTAGTCAATTTGGTCGACGCGTACCGCTTATCCTGCAAAGCGAAGCGCCGGAGTGTGGCATCGCATGCCTTGCGATGGTCGCGTCTTACCATGGCCACCTGACCGATCTTTCGGCTATGCGCATGCGCCTCTCGCCATCGCTGAAGGGAGTGACACTAAAACATGTTTCGCAGGTCGCGGAGGCCATGGGCTTGGCCGCGCGTGGGGTTCAGGTGCCGCTGGAATCGTTGGGAAAGTTACAGTTGCCCGCAGTATTGCATTGGGACATGAACCATTTTGTGGTGCTCGTCGGCGTCAAGGGTAAAAACATATATGTGCACGACCCCGGACGTGGCAAGCGTAAATTGACCCTTGCAGAGGCTTCAAAACATTTCACAGGTGTGGCGATGGAGTTCACACCCAATCAGGATTTCAGGAAGGTCGATGAACGTGAAAAAGTGAGCGCGTGGCAGTTACTGTCGATGGGATCAGGGCTGGGTAATACTGTCCTGCAGCTCTTGCTACTTTCGTTAACACTGGAAGTCTTCGCCATTGCGATGCCATTTTTCCTGCAACTGGTGGTGGATCGCGTGTTGGTCGGGCGGGATGTGGACTTCCTGACGGTATTGGGTGTCGCGTTTGGCGTGCTGGTATTGATTCAGGTCGTGGTGTCTGGTGTCCGCGCATGGGTCGGCGTATACCTGAGTACGCGCTTCAACTTGCGATTGCTGACCGCGCTATTCAATCACCTGTTGAAACTGCCGCTAAGCTGGTTTGAGAAACGCAACATCGGCGATATCGTTTCAAAATTCCGCAGTGTGGATGTCATCCAGAAAACACTCTCGACCACATTTGTTGAAACGTTTATTGACGGCTTAATGGTGTTGATTACCTTGGCCGTGATGGCGTTTTACAGCCTGAAGCTGACCGCCGTCGTGGTCGCGGCCGCAATGTTATATGCGCTTTTTCGCTGGTATTTCTTTTATCCTCAGCGCTACGCGACCGATGAGCAGCTGGCGCATGAAGCCAAGGCAAGCACGCATTTCATCGAAACGTTGCGCGGCATGATGGCCATCAAACTCAATATGCGCGAGAACGAGCGTCGCGGCGCTTATCAAAACCTGGTGGTGGATCAGATTAACGCCGGCGTAAAGGTGCAGCAGGTCGGCATCTTCCAGCGCGGTACCAGCGCGCTGATTTTTGGTTTGGAGAGCATCGTCATCGTCTGGATGGGCGCGCTGTTGGTGATGGAAGGGAAATTTTCGGTCGGCATGCTTTACGCGTTCATCGGATTCAAGCTGGTATTTTTGGGGAGGATCAATAACCTCATCGACAAATGGAACGAGTTTCGCATGCTTGATTTGCACGCCGAGCGCATCGCCGACATCGCGCTTGCAGAGGCAGAAACGACGTCAACTTCAGCGGCGGTGTTTGCTGAAGGGGCGGAAGAATTGGCAATCGAAGTTAGAAATCTTGGTTTTGCTTACGGTCCGGAAGGGATGGTGTTCCGAAACGTCAGCTTTGCAATCAAGCCGGGTGAAATCGTTGCGCTAGTTGGTCCGTCGGGTTGCGGAAAGACAACTTTGCTTAAGGTGCTCCTGGGCCTGCTAAAGCCCACTGAGGGGCAAGTGCTGGTAAATGGTCGAGATTTGCGCGACTGGGATTTGGGCCAGTATCGGGCCCGTATTGGCGCCGTGATGCAGGAGGATCATTTGTTTGTCGGTACGGTGGAAGACAACATCAGTTTTTTCGATACCGATCACGACGCCGAACGCGTACGCGCGTGCGCACGCACAGCACAGATAGATGCGGAAATTTCCGCTGCACCGATGGGTTACAACACCATTGTGGGTAGTTTGGGGATGAGTCTGTCCGGCGGCCAAAAGCAACGCGTATTGCTCGCGCGCGCTTTGTACCGCAGTCCCCAAGTGCTCTTTATGGACGAAACCCTGGACCAAGTGGATGCCAAGCAAGAACAGGTCATCCGTGACGCGGTTTCAAGTCACGTAAAGAGCACAGTATTCGTTAGCCATCGCGCAGAATCTGTTTCTGGTGCACGAGTGATAACGCTTTCAAATTAACCGAGGTCAACGATGACGTTGCCGCCGCCAACGAGCGCGAGGGACAGGTCGTCGAGTTTGGTGATTTCGATTGAAGCAGCTACTTCGGATGGTTCGACAGCGAGAGTGTCGATGACATTGAGTTCTTTGCTCATGGTGTTCTCCAATGGGTGGGGTTAAATGATTAGCCGAGATCGACGATAACGTTGCCGCCGCCAACGAGCGCGAGGGACAAGTCGTCGAGTTTGGTGATTTCGGCTGAAACGACTACTTCAGATGGTTGTAAATCGAGAGTGTCGATGACATTGAGTTATTTTCTCATGGTGTTCTCCAAAGGGTGGTGTTAAATGATTAGCCG
>JAJAYN010000054.1 GCA_026786225.1 Burkholderiales bacterium
CACCTATTAACTCGCCTACTGCCGGGCATCCTGGCAGCATTTCGGCCTACGTGCCGCGCCAGTGCTTGCGTTTCTATGCCGTGAACGCGACTTGCTCCCTGGCGATCAAGCCTTTACAAAATCGAGCGCGGCAAATTTTCCCTGCAGGATCCTGCTCGAATCGAGGCCCCACCATTTATCGATTACGGTGGCGTACATGCTACGGAAATCGACCGCAAAAGGCAGATTGCCACTCCCGTCAAGGCGGTTCAATTCGGGAGGCTGGCCGTAAAGGCCGCCAACGACGCTGCCGCCGGTGACGAAGTGTGCGCTTGCCGTACCGTGGTCCGTGCCGCCGCTCTGGTTTTCCTTGGGACGGCGACCGAATTCGGCGTAGGTCATGACGAGTGTGGAATCCCAGCGATTCAATTCTGTCAGTGCTGATTTCAACGCACTGATGCCTTCCGCCAGTTCCTTGAGCAGATTCGCCTGCGTGCCTAGTTGGCCGGCGTGGGTATCAAAGCCAGACAGCGTGAGCCGGATCGTCGCCATACCGGCGTTGTTCGCGACCAGTTGTGCAGCAGTGCGTACCTGATTGCCGAATCCATTGCGGGGAAACTCGGTCTTGAATACGCGGTTGGCGTTGAGTTTGCTCGCGGCGTGGACAATTTCGCTTTCCACCGCAAGAATATGTTTCAGGGCGGCATTGCGCTGATCGCTACCCGCTTGGGCGAGTTTGGCGTTTCGCAAAAACTGTGCGGTATCGGCCAATGCGATGGTGCGCACGCCCATTCCGGATAGCGGTCCCATGTCGCTGGAGCCGACCACCACGCCATCGGCTGCAAACTGTCGCGGTGTCGGCGCTTGCGCGAATACGCGTGCCAGCCAGCCGGCGTCGAGATATTCCTCACTTTTGGATGCCGTATCCCAGATTTCGATGGACCGAAAATGCGAGAGGTTGGGATTGGGATAGCCAAGGCCCTGCACGATGGCCAGCTCCTTGTTCTGCCACAGCGGCATCAGCGCCTGCAATGCAGGGTGAAGCGCAGTCTGCTCATCGAACTTCAACACCTGATCACGGGCGATCGCCAGTCGCGGACGCAATTCCGTATAACGCGGATTGGCGTAGGGAATCACGGTATTGAGGCCGTCGTTGGCCCCTTTCAATTCGATCAGCACCAGCAGCTTGCTGTATGGCGTTGGCAGTATTGGCACGGAAACGGTCGCCGCAGGTGCGGCAGCCCATGCCACACCATTGAGGCTGCCCATCAGCGGGAGACTTCCCACGGTGCCCAGAAAATGTCGACGGTTCATATGGGTCTCCGGTTACTTCAATTGATACGCGGGATCGGTCACGAGTTGTCGCACCAGGTCGGCGGGGTTGTCGGTGCTGGCTACGATACGCAACGGCGCCATCGGCAGTACCACTCTTGTCATTTCCGGCACGCCACTGGCAACGCTGCGTCCGCGCTCGACATCGACAAACCCTTTGGCCCAATTGTCCAGGTTCCAGCGGATGCCGCCCATCTGGCGCTCCATTTGGCGTTGCATACGTCCGTCGCGTCCGGGTGGTGCAACATCGCCATTCTGCGCGGCCATGGCATCTACCGAGCGCATGGCGACATCGAGACGATCCTCATTGCGGAACAGGCGATCAAGCAACTGCTTTCGTCCCAGCAGCGTCGCCGAATTGATCCATGCTTCGCCGCCCGGCCAGCCTTTGACGTTGGGCGGCGCGAATACATTCTGGCCGAGCAGCGCACTGGCGAGCACGAACGGGCGCAGATTCGGTGTCTCGATCTCAAAGGTCTTCATCGTACCCACGACGAATTCCACGGGCGATTTGATCAGCGCCGCGCGATTCTCCGTCGCGTAAAACGCATCCGACGACAGCATGGCGCGCATCAGTTTTGCAATGTCGTAGCCACTCTCACGAAATCCTGACGCCAACTTTGCCATCTGCGCCTCATCCGGTGTTGGCGACACGAACTCCTTCCACAATTTTCGTGTGATGAACTGCGCCGCTTCAGGTCTCTTCAGGAGAATATCAATAACCTGGTCGCCATCGAAGTTGCCCGTCTTGCCGAATACGGTTTTGTTGCCGTAATCGTGTATACCGCGCCTGAACATGAATTCACCCGTCTCACGATCAACGCTCCAACCGGTAAAGGCACGCGCAACTTCCTTGATGTCGCGTTCGCTGTAATTGCCTTCACCCAGCGTAAACAGCTCCATCACTTCGCGCGCAAAGTTTTCATTGGGCTGCTCCTTTCGGCTGTTGGCACCATCGAGATAAATCAGCATCGCCGGGTCGCGCGCCATTTCGCGTAACATCGTGCCAAAATTACCCAAGGCATTACGGCGCAGTACTACATTTTGGCGATACAACAACGGTGTGAATCGGACCTTTTGCTGACTGGTCGCAAAGTGGTTATGCCAGAACAACGTCATCTTTTCGGCCAAGGGCGCTGGCGTTGACAGCATTTCGCGAAACCACCATTCACGCAACTGAAATGCGTGCTCGACGTTGCGCCTCTGTTCGGCCATGCGCTCCTCTTGCGACATCGCCTGCAGCCTGACAGGCGCAATCGGCTTCTCGGTCACCCACACCGGCGGGGCGGTGGTTGCCGTCGTCGCTGCGGCCGCCGCTTTGACGATCCGCTCCGCCGCTTCCGCGCGTGTAAGCGTGGCAAACACGCCAATTTCGGCACTGGAAACCGCGAAAACGCTACGGCCAAGCAGGTGCCGTGCACCATCGACGCCGATCATCGCGTCCTGTGCGATGGCACCTGTTGCCAGCACCAGCGCAGCGATACACACCATCGTCTTCTTCAGCATGTTATACATCCCCTCAATTACTTGTGCTCGAAAATATCGCCAGATCCGATTAGTGATTTGAAACCGCCGCGTTCCAGCCAAACGCGCGCTTCAGCATCCCCCTTGAGGGTCGCATTCCAGAATGCCAGCGTTGACGCCATCACGTCGAGCTGGATTTTCCTGTCGCGCGCCGTTTCTGGCCGACGCGCGCCAAATCCGTGTCCGCCAAACACCATATGGTCACCACCATCGAAAACGGCGAGGTACTTCTGACCGGTCGGCATATTCTCATAGGGCAGACGCCGATGTTCCGCCTTGGTGCCATCATCCAAAATACTCCCGTCATCGGTGCCGGTGACGGAGAAAAACGGCAACCTGATTTCTCCGAACTGCCGACTCAAATTGGTTTTATTGCGCGCATTGGGACTGAAGGCGATGGCCGACGCAATGCGCTTATCCAAAGCTGAAAATCCCGCCACTAACGGCGGCCTCTGTCCGGTGATGGATAAAGTCGTTTGCGCACCAAACGAGTGTCCGGACATGCCTACTCGCGTGGCGTCTGCAATCGCAAAGGGGGATTCGCGGGCGTCCGTGCGACGAATGATTTCGTCGATCACAAAGTGTATGTCGGCGATACGCGCGTCCAGATTGGCGTAGGTCATGCCGGCCTTCATGCGCGGCGCGATCTCGCGTGGTGCAGTACCCTTCCACAACGATTCATCGCTACCGGGATGTTGCATGGCCACCACCACATAGCCGTGGCTTGCCCAATGCGCCGCCCAGCGTTTTCCACCCTCGCGATTGCCGCC
>JAJAYN010000055.1 GCA_026786225.1 Burkholderiales bacterium
CAGCAATCGTGGTCGCGCTCCCGGCTCACCTTCCATCAAGGCATGCAGCGCCTGTACGCTCAATTGACGCATCGACAACTTAGAAGTCAAAGCGTGAAGGCTGTTTCGCATTAATCAACGGGGCGATAACAGTTTCAAATATTTCGGCACGCACGAACGCCTTATCCGCAGCGCGCGTGTATAGCGTGGCTTTCATGACGGGTGCGTCACCTACGATTGCAAAGAGACGGCCGTTTTCGGTCAACGCGTCGAGATAGGCTTGTGGCATCGTGGGCACTGACCCGGTCAACACGATGACGTCGAATTTTTCGTCCGGACCGGTGAAAGTGGCGGGCGACTCTGCCCCATCACCCACCTTGAGATTAACGTTACGAATATTGGCGCGGTCCAGATTGCTGGCGGCATTCCGCGAGAGCGAATCATAGAACTCAACGCTTGTAACAGTCGCTGCGCGACTAGCCAGCAACGCGGTGAGGTACCCGCTACCGGTGCCGACTTCCAGCACGCGATCAGTCGCCTTTGGTGCCAGCTCCTGGACAATCCTCGCTTCCATTTTCGGTGCCATCATCAACTGGCTATCGCCGATTGGAATTTCCATATCGGTGAATGCGATGGCGCGATAGGCGACCGGCACAAAGTCCTCTCGCTTCATCTGGAGCAACAGGTCCAGAACGCCTTGATCCAGCACTTCCCAAGTTCGTATTTGCTGTTCGACCATATTGAAGCGGGCTTGTTCAAAATCCATATTGGTCACGTCTGTCGTTTTGCGTTTATCGAAAACATCTTAGTCATGTCTTGTCTGCGTTTGCAGACGCTAAAGCACAATGCTGCGCCATTTTAGCAAATCGGGGTAGTCGGCCTGCTGGATTCAGTCTTTGCGTTTGTCGGCGAGCAAACCCCGGACGAGCATGTCGGTGTGCGTCGCCAGATACGCATCCGGGTCCATTTGCTCGACGCCGCATAAATCAAAAGAATTTCGCCAGAGCATTAGCATCAGCACCGGCGCCGCACAGATGTGTGGTGTGTGCTGGAGCTCGATCGGACGGAACTCGCCGGAGTCGATGCCGCGCTGTATCGCCGCTGTGAAGAGCGCCAGGCCACGCACGATTACCTCCGTGTGATAGAAATTGGCAAGTTCCTGGAAATTGCCGGCCTCGGACATCATCAGCTTGGTAATGCCCGCCAATTTGGTCGAGCCGATTTTTTGCCACCATGTTTTTACCAGGAGGCGCATCAAATCCGCGCTGCTACCCTGATAGGCACGCATTCTGTCCTCAAATTCGACGATGCGCGATACGATACCCTCACGCACAACAGCCTTGAACAGGTCGTCCTTACTATCGAAATAGAGGTAGAGCGTGCCTTTGGAGACGCCCGCGCGCTTGGCAACATCGTCCAACCGGGTGCCAGCAAATCCACGCTCGACGAACAGCTCAAGCGCGGCGCTGGCAAGCTCGCCGGGTCGCGCATCCTTGCGCCGCTCCCAACGAGGTTCGATGACTCTAGCTAATATGGACATGGCAAATTTTTAATGACTTAATGGTCATTAAGATACGCCGACCGTCTCGTCGCGTCAAGCCGAGACAATCGCGCCGTGGCAACGCTAAGTACATATCATGACGCATTGCCGCAGCGTCCGAATTGGGTTAAGTTAGGGATTGTACGCAGGGGTTCCGTTTAACCTTTCCAGCAGTGCGCGTTGCGCTTCGCAGCAAGGGATTTGGCGGATGAGAGACACCCTTTGAACCTGATCCGGATGATACCGGCGTAGGGAGCGTGAATCGGCCCGTTTCTGGTTCAGCGCTCCCAGCCTATAAGGAGTTTGCCCATGAATGCCGTTCTGAATCCCGCAAAATTTCTTGAATCCACCGCGCACGTAGACGAGGCCGCTGTCCAGCCGCTCCCTAATTCGCGCAAAATTTACGTGCAGGGCAACCGCGCCGATATTCAGGTGCCGATGCGCGAAATCTCGCAGAGCGATACACCAACCGGCATGGGCGGCGAGAAAAACCCGCCAATTTACGTTTACGACACGTCCGGGCCTTACACCGACCCGAAGGTCAACATCGACATTCGCTCAGGCCTCGCCCCGCTGCGCGAAAAATGGATCACGGAGCGCAACGATACCGAAATGTTGGCAGGCATCACCTCGCAATACGGGCTCGCGCGCCTGCACGACCCCAAGCTTGCCGAGATGCGTTTCAACCTGAAGCGCCACCCCCGTCGTGCCAAGTCGGGCGCTAATGTTTCGCAGATGCATTACGCCCGCAAAGGCATCATCACACCAGAGATGGAATACATCGCCATTCGCGAAAATCAGCGCCGCGACGGGCTGAGTGAGCTCATCACCAAACAGCATCCCGGCCAATCGTTCGGCGCTTCGATTCCGAAGATGATGACACCAGAATTTGTCCGCGATGAAGTTGCGCGCGGCCGCGCCATCATCCCCGCCAACATCAATCACCCCGAATCGGAGCCGATGATCATTGGCCGCAACTTCCTGGTGAAGATCAACGCCAATATCGGCAACTCCGCGCTGACTTCCTCCATCCACGAGGAAGTCGAAAAAATGACCTGGTCAACACGCTGGGGCGGCGACACCGTGATGGATCTTTCCACGGGCAAAAACATTCACGAAACCCGTGAATGGATCATCCGCAATTCGCCGGTACCGATCGGCACCGTACCGATCTATCAGGCGCTGGAAAAAGTAAACGGCAAGGCCGAAGACCTCACCTGGGAAATTTTCAAGGACACACTGATCGAACAAGCCGAGCAAGGCGTGGACTACTTCACAATTCATGCTGGCGTGCTGCTGCGCTACATCCCCATGACCGCCAACCGCATGACCGGTATCGTCTCGCGCGGTGGCTCGATCATGGCCAAGTGGTGTCTAGCCCATCACACCGAGTCGTTCCTGTACACGCACTTCGAAGACATCTGCGAGATCATGAAGGCGTATGACGTTTCGTTCTCGCTGGGCGATGGCTTGCGTCCGGGATCGGGCTACGACGCCAACGACGAAGCGCAAATCGGCGAACTGAAAACGCTGGGTGAACTTACCAAGGTCGCGTGGCAGCACGACGTGCAAACCATGATCGAGGGCCCCGGCCATGTGCCGATGCATCTGATCAAGGAGAACATGGACCTGCAGTTGAAGTACTGCCATGAAGCGCCCTTCTATACGCTAGGCCCGCTCACCACCGACATCGCGCCCGGCTACGATCACATCACCTCGGCCATCGGTGCTGCCATGATCGGCTGGTACGGCACGGCGATGCTTTGTTATGTGACGCCTAAGGAACATCTGGGCCTGCCCGACAAGAATGATGTCAAGGACGGCATCATGGCGTACAAGATTGCCGCACACGCGGCTGACCTCGCCAAAGGCCACCCCGGCGCGCAGATTCGCGATAACGCGCTCTCGAAAGCGCGATTCGAGTTCCGTTGGGATGATCAATTCAACTTGGGACTCGATCCGGAAAAGGCCAAGGAATTCCACGACGAAACCTTGCCGCAGGATGGCGCGAAACTCGCGCACTTCTGCTCGATGTGCGGCCCACATTTCTGTTCGATGAAAATTTCGCAGGACGTGCGCGACTTCGCCAAAGCCGAGGGACTCAGCAATGAGG
>JAJAYN010000056.1 GCA_026786225.1 Burkholderiales bacterium
CGCGAAGTCCGGATGAATAGAGCAATTCGAAAATGGCGCGGTCACGAAGTCCGCCCGGCGTGTCATCTACAAAGCTGACCAGTCGAACTGCCTCGTCTGGTGATAGTGTGGCGGGTAGTCGCCTGGCGGCTTTGGGTGGACGCACACCGTCGACGGGGTTGGTCGTTGCCAGCCCGGCTCTGACAGCGTAGCCAAAAAAACCGCGCCAGCCCGACAAGACCCGCGCCAATGAACGCGGCGCCAGCCCACGGCCGTGCAGCGTGGCCGCGAAGCGACGAATCTCGGCTTGTGTAAGTTCGACAAGTGCGTGGGTCGGCGCACCACTTGCATTGCGAGGGCCTCCACCGACAAACGTTTCGAGCAGCACAAGATCCCGCTGGTAGTGCTTGACGGTCAGCGGTGAGAGCCTGCGCTCATGCTTGATAAACGAAAGGTAGCGTTCGATCGCGGCATGCACTGCGAAGCTCCTGCGGTGCTACTCGCTCGGCGGAGCGGGAATCAGACTGAGATGCCGTGCCAGACAATGCGCGAATACGTCACCGATACGCGTGAGAAAAACGGTGCCCATATCGGTGTAAAAGCGTTCCGCATTCTCGGATGCCAACAGTAACAGGCCGAAAGTATCGTCCTGCTTTAGCGGAATCAATGCGTACGACTTCAAGTGCGGCGCATGTTCGCCAAACCAGAGGTTGGTTTCATAGACGGGATGACTGCCGCAGTAGGGACCCGTCATGGCTGCGACGAACTGCAACAGTTCTGCGGCCACAGGTTGATATTCCGGCGTGGGTGATTCGGGCAGCACAACGTTCCAGAAGCGCACCGCCACATGCGGCACCTGAAAATTATCGAGCAAATCCAGATACAGCGTGTCGATCAACTGGTCTTGCGAGGTACAAGCGATCAACCCAAGCGTGAGGCGGTGGATTTTTTCTGATAGCGCATCGTTTTCCTGGCCGAAGGTGATCAGTTCAGAAAGCTTGCTTTCGAGCAGTTTGACTTTCTCGCGTGTCGCGATCAGTTGACGTTCGGGAATCGATACGGTACGCCCACCATGCGGGTGCGCTACATTGATATTCAACAGCACGTCGAAATTGGACTCAAAAAAATCCGGATTCGCGCGCAAAAAATCGGCGATTTGTTCACTAGTCAAGGCGTTCGACACTGTTGTTTTATCCCGTAAAAAATTAAATCTCGCGCAGCTCGCCGCTATTCGATTGATAGAGACATTATCGTTCCGTATCAATAGACATCGCGGCATAAAACGTCATGCCGTTAAACCGCGCGGTGGAATCCCGCGCCGTTAAACCTCTATTTCGCCGCTGTAAACAGTGGCAGTGGTTCCAGACATAAACACGTCCGTGCCACGACCTGCCCATCTTACCGTGAGTTCGCCACCAAGCGTGTTGACCGAGACACACTCGTCGAGTAATCCCCAGCCAATGCCCGTGACCACCGCCGCACACGCGCCGGTGCCACAGGCCAGTGTCTCGCCCGCACCGCGCTCCCATACGCGCAGGCGAATCTGCGTGCGTGAAACAACTTGCATGAAACCTGCGTTGACACGCTTCGGAAAGCGCATGTGCTGCTCGATCCGGGGGCCGACATCAGAAACTGGCGCAGTATCAACGTCCATAACCACTTGTACCGCGTGGGGATTACCCATTGAGACAACGCCAATGGTGACAATCTGTCCGGATACGTCCAACTGATAATGAGGTGCTTCGGCACTCGCAGTGAACGGAACGTCAGCGGGCGCGTATCGAGGTGCGCCCATATTCACCGTGACCGACTCGTCAGCATTAATGCTAGGTTCGATGATACCGGCGAGGGTCTCGACACGCAATACGGTCTTGTCGGTCAAATCCTGATCGCGCACAAAGTGGGCAAAGCAGCGGGCACCATTACCGCACTGCTCCACTTCGCCGCCGTCAGCATTAAAAATTCGGTAACGGAAATCGGTGTCGTTGCGGGTAGGCGCTTCCACAAGCAAGATCTGGTCGCAACCTATGCCAAAGTGCCGATCAGCGATACGGCGGATTTGTTCTGGCGTGAGGGATATTTTTTGCGCAATGCCGTTGAGCATGACGAAATCGTTGCCCTGGCCGTGCATTTTGGTGAAGCGCAAGCCCAATTGGAACTGACTTCTATTCTGGCGTGTAGATGAAAGGACTGTCCTGAAGGCTGACATCCTTTTCAATTACGGAACAGCCTTCGACGTTCATGGCAGGCGGCTGGTCGGGAGGGTTTCTCACCGAGGCACGAAACTCGGGGTTGGAGATAGCTTGCTTCACCGCGTATTCGCACGCCGAATCTTCCGTTTCGGATTGCACATAGACGGTCTTGATGAAGCCGTACCAGCCTTCCTTGCCGTCTCGGTCAAGCAAGAAATGTTCACCGCGCAACAGGACTTGGAATTGAGCCATGTTTGTGATCCCCCCGATACACTTATGGCTTACATTTAATCATATTGATCCGGCTTGGTGTAGCTTTGCGCGATACCGCATTGAACGCCAATGGGTGCGCACCTCGCCAAGGGTTCGCGTGCCAGATATGGCGCTCAGTACACAGACGGTTCCCCCGGCGGGCGCGTTTTGAAACGTTTATGCACCCAAAAATACTGGTCCGGCATCTCAACAATGCGCTCTTCCAGAAATGCGTTTAAACGTCGCGCGTCGGCCTCGGCGTCACCACTCGGAAAATCATCCCACGCAGGGTAAAAACGTGACTCATACCCAGTTGCTGTCTGCCGGGTTACCAGTGGAATAACTTTAGCGCCGGTGATTGCGCATAGACGTGACATGGCGGTCACCGTGGCCGTCTTCACCCCGAAGAAATCCACAAACACCGCGTCTTTCGCGCCGAAGTCCATATCCGGCAGGTAATAGAAAGGCTGCTTGTCCTTAAGCATTTTCAGTACCGGGCGCAATCCTTGTTGGCGGGTGATCAGCGTCGCGTTGTTGAAGCGCTTGCGGGCGCGCCGCAGCGCTCTGTCAAACACCTTGTTCTTCTGTTCCGAGTACATCGAGAAAACATCTGGGTACTCCATTGAAAAGCGCGCGCCACCGACGTCAAGTCCGACGAAGTGCGGCGCCAATACGATCACCGGTTTTTTTCCATACCAGACATCGAAGTGTTGTTTGTCCACGAGTCTTACATTATCCAGTGCCCGCTCCACCGGGCTGTACCAGACG
>JAJAYN010000057.1 GCA_026786225.1 Burkholderiales bacterium
CATTGTCGTTATCGGTGCTGCCAGCACGCGCGGGCGAAACTGTCGAAATTATTCGTGCCACGAGGAAACAGTTGCACGCAATGATCGCCGCAGAAACCATTAGCGTACCGGGATAGCCGAGCCGATCCGCCAGAACCCCTCCCAACGCCGTACCGCATACGCCTGCGGCAGTCTGCGCGCCAATGAAGACCGCCGCACTACGCGCGCTGCGCCCGGCCTGAGCTGCCATGGTGACGTACAAAATGCCCGTCACCCCGACGATGCCAAACCCGGCCGCCGTGACGCAACGCCACAGCACCAGTTCGACGTACCCGCTCGCGAACGCACACATCATGGTCCCGACAGCCGCCGGCACCATGCCACCGAGCAGTGCCTTCCGAACACCAAGCAGTCGCACCAGACGCGGGCCGAATGGCGTAACCACCATCATCGTCAGCGCCCACATCGCCATCGGCAATGCCATCAGCAAGCTTTGGTCCACCCCGGCCATGGGCGGCGGAAAGCCGCCAACAAAAATTGGCCAGAAAGGTCGCGAAAGATCCGTGGAAAAGAAAAAGATAAACATCGGCAGACGAATTGCTTTTATGACGCTTGCGTCGCCTTCCAGGGATTTGTGAATCGCGGAAAACTGAAATTTCTCATCGATATTTGCGAGCATTTTGCGCAGCAATCGGCGCGGCTCAGTGGAAAGATTTGCCGCCGCACCGTTTTGCAATAATGCGCGATAGCGCGTGTTGACTTTTAGGGTCGCATTTTGAAGAGAACGGGCGAGTGGGCTGGACGAAACTGAGTCATTCCCCGAGGGGACCAGCGGGAATACGCCTGCGCTGACGGACTCAAGAAAATCCCGGATGGTCTGGCTCTGACGATCCAGCGTCAGCAGCACGACAAAAAACAGCACTTCCAGCGTAATGACGACTGCTACAAACAGCGTAATGAACAAATCGATTTTTATTTCCAAAAGACGGGTTTGAATATATTTTTCATCCACACCGACATGCAGCAGCACATTGTCGGCACCCAACCTTGGGAGCGGCGTGACGACATCCACAATGTTGTTGAAAGAAATAGAGCGTGTGGCCGTCTGCTTTGCGCGCACGTGTGCGCGCAGTTCCGTGGATATCCGCGTGTCCGTCGCAAACCTGGACGCCGCGTAAATGACACCCTTATCGGGAATGGCCACAAGCGCGTAGGCAAACTCAGGATGATTATCGATCGTGTCATCAAGAAAGCTCGGCAGGCCCCGCAAATCTGCGACTTCCAGATTAAGGTCAGAAGCGCGCAGGAACTGGGCCGCAATCGTATCGGAAACCAGTACGGCCTTGGCTTCGAAGTCCGGCCGCATTGCCTCGATAAAGACGTTGGTGATCTGGTACGAAAAAATGGCAAGCGTGCCCAAAACCACTGTGAGCAGCCACGCAAATAGTAAAAATCGGTATCGATCAAGCGCACGTAAACTCACGGCACTCATTTGGTCACCAGCAATGCTTCCGCTGCAGAGATGTCTTCCAGCGCCTCGCGCTCCTTGGCCTTGAACGCCGCCAATTCGGTTGGTCGCTCAGTTCCTGCGGAAGTCTCTGCCAATGCGTTCGAATCGATGGATGCCGCAAGAGCGGCATCCATCGCATCAAATTTGTTCAGCAAAATCCAGATGGCAACGGTGGCGACCGCAATACCCGCAAACAGAAAGATCAAGACCTGGCGAAAGAAAATCGCCCTGAACGCAACGTAGCGATCCTGCAAAGACGATGCGTCGTACTTGATCAGTAAAATGCCCACTGTTTGCGAAAAGCTGTTTTGAAGTGTCGTGAAAGCATTGAGGAAATTTCCGTCACGAAGGCTTCCCAGCGGCCCTTTGCCGCTCGCCTTGCGAAATTTTTCGACTGCTTCAGCAGTCAGATCCGGTGCTGCATCGGGGACCCGATATAGCGTTTCCCCCTGACGGCCAATGACGTATATTGCTGAAATCTTTTTATCCCTTCCCTGCGCCCGCCGGATTGTGTCCTGCACGTTCTGCAGCGCCTGGAGATTGATACCCAGTGCCAAGCCCTGTTCGATATTGTCCTGCACATCAAATGCAATGACGCCAATGCGAGACTCTGTGACCTCCTTGAGCGAGCTATTGAACTTTTCCAGCGCCATCACGGACAGGACGCCCAGTGCGAAAATCATTACCGCCATGATGGCCGCAGCGATTTTGATCGCGCGTGCTACCGTCACCGAGCGACGCGGTTGCTGCCCATGTGTGATCGCGCTGCTCATGCGAGAAGCACTGGTCGGGTTAAATCCGGCGAAGTAGAATTGTCGGACATTTTCGGATATGCGCTATTGTTTCGGGGCAATGCATTGCGTGTCTGGTCCCATTGACCGGCGATGGACCGGATAAAGTACGAGTGCATTCCGCAAACTGTTTGGATTTTCCACAATAATACACGCTGCGAGGGGGCTCGCCCGTCGGCGCGCAGGCCGTTCGGAAGCTTGGTTTCACAATAAATTTTTACGTCGCTTGACTACGCCCTGAAATTCAGATGCTGATAGACTTAGGAGAGGCTAAACACTGTGAATTCTCGTAAATTCGAGCTTGTTCTCGCTTTCAAGACTTGGGGGCTGCCGCTTCGAGAAGGCTGTAAATTACGCACGGTGCAGCGAGGTCATGAGAAGGTTTGAGGGGACGCTGTGTCGATGCGCGTACTGGGCGGACGATGGCGGTTTTGACCGGATTTATAGGTATTCATACTTTTCGCACCATAAGCAATAGTCTACAAAATGCCTGCGCAGTGCCGGTTGGGAGACGGGCCTCGCAGGTTTCGCAGTGAAAATCCGCGGATCCAAAAGTGATCCAGATGTATGTTCAATAGCTTTACTTACATCGCATGTGTGACGATACAAGAATAAAAGGCGCGCTAACATGAATCCAATTCCGTCCACGCTCAAGTTGCATGTGACGATCAGTGCACTGTTTTTGTTATTGATCGTGCCGCTGTTCTCCGGCCTGATATTTTTCACGTATCAAAGCAATATCGCCCTGGCAAAAAGGGAGGCTGCCAAGTCAATGGATAGTGCCAGGGACGAAACCATGAGTAACATCTCTGGTTTCATTGAGCCGATCGCAGACGCGGTGAGAACGACCGCGCAACTTGGCTCAGTAGACCCGAATTTTTTCCGGAACGAAGCCTCTGGACAGATTCTGCTAAGGGCTATCCAGAACAATCGTGATATCACCAGCTATTACATTGGTTTTGTCGATGGATCTTTCCGTCAGGTTACCGGCATCAATCCCAATGTGCCGATGTCCGAACATAAAGTACCGGTGGACGCAAAATATGCGAACCGGATGATCGACCGCTCCAAGGGGAGCCAAGCAGTCGACAACTATATTTTTCTGAAAGACTGGGGACAACGTATCGGCGAGAGCTCGGTACCGGCCAAGTATGACCCGCGTGACCAGTTCTTTCTCAAGGAAGCGGTGCAGCGAGGCGTCAGTGCAGACCCAAATGCAGTGTACATTCGCGACCCTTACAGTATTCGCAGCACCGGTGAGCCGGGCTTGTCTATCTCCTCTTCCATTATTTCTGGCGGCAAGCTGGTGGGGGCGGCGGCGGCAAACGTACGTTTGAAGAGAATCTCTGAATTCCTGGCGAGCAAACAGATCAGCCCCGGCAGCATCACCATCATTATTGACAAGGCAGGCAATGTCGTCGCGCATCCGGACTTTGCGCAGGCGTATCGCAAAGATGCCGTGATGTCGCAGAAGAAACTTGTCGAGGTGGAAAACCCGGCTGTCTCAACGGCTGCGTTCGAGCGCACCAAACGGAAATCCGACAACTTTTACTTCTCTGCGGGCGACAACAAGGAAGATTTCATTGCGCTCTTTGCACCTTTTCCATCGAACTTCAACAAGCCCTGGGAAGTCGTGGTCATTACCCCGGTCAAGGATTTCGTCGGTGAAATCGACGACAACAACCGGAAAATCACTTTCTTTGGTGGCGCGGTACTCTTGCTGGTTATTTTGCTGACGTATATCGTGTCGAAGCGTTTGTCGCGGCCGCTGGAAGTACTGGTTGAAGAGATCAAACAGGTCTTCAGTTTTCAAATCCATTCGGACGTGAAATTGTCTTCGCGGGTAGCGGAGATTAGCCTGCTGATTGACGCCACGCAGAAACTGAAGACGGCCATCAGCGCCTTTGCGGCCTATGTGCCTCGTGAATTGGTCAGTGATTTGATAAAGACAGGTACGCCGCTCGCACCCGGCGGACAAAGCCAGTACCTCACGATGTTTTTTACTGACCTGAAAGGCTTTTCAAGTTTGGCGGAAGTGACGCCGACGCGCGAACTTCTCGAAACAGTTTCCGCCTACCTTGAGCTGGTGACCTACGCGGTAAAAGAGGAACAAGGCACGATTGACAAATTCATTGGCGACGCAGTGATGGCTTTCTGGGGCGCGCCGGTATCAGTTCCGGACCACTCGTACCGCGCGTGCGTGGCAGCGGTCAGGTCGCAGCGGAGGATGGCAAAGCTCAACAACCTGCTGGCCGAAACCGGCAAAGGACCGCTGACGGTCCGTATCGGCATCCACTCTGACCAGGTGCTGGTGGGAAATATCGGCTCGCTCGAGCGGCTTAGCTATACCGTAATGGGCGACGGCGTGAATATCGCGTCGCGCCTTGAAGGCATAAACAAGGATTTTGGTACCAGCATTTGCGTAAGCAATGCAGTATTCAAAGAATCTGGCGAGAGACTGTGGCTGCGGCCCATTGATATGGTCGCCGTGAAAGGCCGTAAAGGCGAGTTTTTGATTTACGAATTGCTCGGCATTCGCGACGGCGACGGAGAAGTCACGGCAACGAAAAAAGAACAAAACCTGTGTGTTGCGACCGAAATCGCTTACGCCAGCTACGCCGCCGGGCGCTGGGAGGAAGCTGAAGCGCTGTATCAGATGATCGCCAACGAACACGACGATCCACTTGCGCGCGTGATGGTGTCGCGCTGTGGGGTGCATGCGGTAAATCGTGCGGCGCTGTTCGATGGGCTCGACGGCGAAGAGCTGGAATACTTGTACAGCATCCTTACGCGTGAAGATCTGCCGCGAGGCAGTTTGATTTTCAGCGAGGGCGATCCGGGGGACAGACTGTTTGTTATCGTCAAGGGCGAAGTGAGCATCAAGCTGAAGATTCCTGGAACCCAGCGTGCCCGGCGCCTCGCGACGTTCGGCCCAGGCATGGCATTTGGCGAAATGGCCTTGGTTGAAGGCAAACCACGTTCGGCAGACGCTTACGCTAAACGTGACGTTTCACTTTACTCGATGAACGCAGCACAGCTAGACGAAGTGCAAAAAAAGTACCCGTTCATCGCCCTAAGGATCACCACCAACATCGCCCGCCAGCTTGCTGCACGCCTGCGTATCGCGGGCCTGGAGGGTGTTCGTCACAACGAAAACTGAAGCGATGCGGAAGTCAGTTTCCGCGCGCAAGCGCGACTATCGCGTCGCGTTCGTTGTTGCGCTTTCATCCCGAGAACGCCTGCCCACCCCCGTAACTCGATATTGCAGTCACCTGTCCGCCGCGACTGATTTTCACTGCGCAGTATTTTACTTCCGCAATTTTTCCAATCGGATCTAGCGCTGCATTGGTCAAAAGATTGGCCGCAGCTTCGTAAAAGGCGAATGGGATAAACACCGCGCCCGTCGGCGTGCCTTCGTCAGCGCGTGACTTGAGCGAAATTGCGCCTCGTCGTGATTGGACGGTAATGACGTCCCCCGCAAGTGCGCCGATCTGCGCGAGATCCAATGGGTGTATCGACGCCACGGCTTCAGGCTCGATCGCGTCCAGTACCGAGGCACGCCGCGTCATGGACCCCGTGTGCCAGTGTTCGAGCTGCCGACCGGTAATGAGAACGAATGGATAGTCAGCGTCCGGCCGCTCGTTGGCCGGAATGATATCGGCGGGAACAAATTTCGCACGGCCAGTCGGTGTCGGGAACTCTTTGGTGAACACAACAGGTTGGCCCGGATCTTCATCGCCTGCACACGGGTAAGTCACGGAGGATTCGCGTTCCAACCGCTCCCAGGAGATACCGGCCATCGAATTCATCGCCTGGCGCATCTCGTTGTAGACAGCAGCCACGCCACTCTCCTGACCTTGATAACGCCAATCCACGCCAAGACGCTTCGCCAGTTGCTGAATGATCCATAAATCCTGTCTCGCATCCCCGGGCAGATCCAGCGCGCGACGGCCGAGCTGCACCATGCGATCTGTGTTTGTGACGGTACCCGTCTTTTCGGGCCAGGCAGAAGCCGGCAGGACAACGTCGGCAAGATACGCCGTTTCTGTGAGAAAAATATCCTGCACCACCAGCATTTCCAGTTTCGCAAGGCCGGCCCGTGCGTGATTAGCATCGGGGTCCGACATCGCCGGGTTTTCGCCCATCACATACATGCCCTTGATCTTTCCATCATAGGCCGCATCCATGATTTCGACCACCGTCAAGCCGGGCTTGGGATCAAGCGTTGTGTCCCAGAGCTTTTCGAAGCGCGCGAATGCTTCCGGATCATCGACGCGCTTGTAATCCGGAAACATCATCGGAATCAAGCCGGCATCGGATGCACCCTGCACATTGTTCTGCCCACGCAGCGGGTGCAGGCCGGTACCGGGCCGGCCGATCTGGCCCGTCATCAATGTCAGCGCGATCAGGCAGCGTGCATTGTCGGTGCCATGCACATGTTGCGAGATACCCATGCCCCAGAGAATCATCGATCCTTTGGAGGTGGCAAAGGTACGCGCGACTTCACGCAGCGTCTCAGCGGGAATGCCACACAGCGGTGCCATTTTTTCAGGGCTGTAGTTCTTCGCGTTTTCCTTCAGTGCCTCAAAGTTAGCTGTGCGCTCACGAATGAAGTCCTCGTTCACCAAGCCCTCATCGATGATGGTGTGGATCATCGCGTTCAGCAACGCGACATCGGTGTCGGCTTTGAATTGCAGCGCGCGCCAGGCGTGACGACCGAGTTCAGTCCCTCGCGGGTCGGCGACGATAAGTTTTGCGCCATTCTTCACCGCGTTTTTTATCCATGTTGCCGCGACCGGATGGTTCGACGTCGGATTCGCACCGATCAGGAAAATAACTTCAGCATTGGCGACATCGGAGACCTGATTGGAGACCGCACCTGATCCCACACCTTCAAGCAATGCCGCGACGGATGAGGCATGGCAAAGGCGCGTGCAGTGGTCAACGTTGTTCGTTCCGAAGCCGGTGCGCACCAGCTTTTGAAATAGATACGCCTCTTCGTTGCTACCCTTGGCGCTACCGAATCCCGCCAATGCATTGTTGCCATGGGTGTCGCGAATTTTCGCGAGTGTGAGTCCGGCCAGATCGAGCGCTTCTTCCCATGTGGCTTCGCGAAATACCTCGCGCCAGTTTTCCGGATCGAGCTTGAAGTCCGCCGTCTTGGCAACACCCTCTTTGCGGATCAATGGTTTTGTCAGCCGTTGCTGATGGTGCGCGTAATCAAAGCCATAGCGGCCTTTGACGCAAAGGCGATTATGGTTCGAGGGACCGTCGCGCCCCTCGACGCGAATGATGGTGTTGTCTTTGACGTGATAGGTGAGCTGACAACCGACGCCGCAGTATGGACACACACTATCCACCGTCTTGTCGGCCACCACCTGATACGCCTCTTTGGCCGGTGACAGCGCACCAGTCGGGCAAGCCTGCACACATTCGCCGCAGGCCACGCAGGTAGAGATACCCATGGGATCATCCAGATCAAACACGATTTTCGACTGCGCGCCACGGAACGCGTAACCGATCACATCGTTCACCTGCTCTTCGCGGCAAGCGCGCACGCAGCGCGTGCACTGGATACAGGCGTCGAGATTGACGCTCATGGCAGGATGCGAAAAGTCAGCCGAATTTGCCAAACCCGGTTGCAGGCGCGGCTTGAAGCGGGACGTGGTGACGCCAAGCTTTTGCGCCCACATCGTCAGTTCGTTGGCGCCCGGCTTGTAATCCTTGGGCGGCGCGTCGGACGTCAGCAGTTCCAGCACCATCTTCTGCGAAGCTTCTGCGCGCGGCGAATTGGTGTTCACTTCCATCCCGTTCGCAGGATGACGGCAGCAAGATGGTGCGAGCACACGTTCGCTCTTGATTTCGACGACGCATGCGCGGCAATTGCCGTCTGGACGATAGCCGGGCTTGTAGCAAAGGTTCGGAATGTCGATGCCTTGCTGCTTGGCGATCTCTATCAGCGTCTGGTCAGCCAGCGCGGTAATTTTCTTGCCGTCGAGCGTGAATTCGACTTCTTCGGCGCGGATGATGGGTTCACATGTTACGTCCGGGGCGTTCATCATGAAATCTCGTGCGAAAAATGTTTGATGACGCAGCGAATCGGGTTCGGTGCGGCCTGCCCCAGGCCGCAGATCGACGCATCGACCATCACCTGGGACAACTCCTCAAGCAGCCCGGTTCGCCATTTCGACTCGGCCAGCAGGTGCACCGCTTTTTCGGTGCCGACACGACATGGCGTGCATTGCCCGCAACTTTCGTGCTCGAAGAACTGCATGAGGTTCAACGCGGCATCGCGCGCCGTGTCACGATCCGACAAAATCACCACTGCAGCTGAGCCGATGAAGCAGCCGTGCGGTTGCAGGGTGTCGAAGTCGAGCGGGATATCGCCCATGCTGGCAGGCAGAATGCCGCCGGATGCGCCGCCGGGAAGATAGGCATAAAAACTTTGCCCGTCCGGCATACCACCGCAGTATTCATCGATCAATTCCTTCACCGTGATGCCCGCCGGTGCCAGCTTCACGCCGGGATTTTTCACGCGGCCTGATACGGAAAATGATCGCAAGCCCTTGCGACCATTGCGACCCTGATCGGCAAACCACGCTGCGCCTTTTTCGAGGATATCGCGCACCCAGTAAAGCGTTTCAAAATTGTGTTCCAGCGTCGGGCGACCAAACAAACCGACTTGTGCCACGTACGGTGGGCGCAAGCGAGGCATGCCTCGCTTGCCCTCAATCGATTCGATCATTGCTGACTCTTCACCGCAGATGTAGGCACCGGCACCGCGCCGCAGTTCGATCAATGGCAGTTTCACGCCACCAGGTGGACTGGCGATGAGCTTGGCGAGTTCCGCCTGCAACAGATTGCGGCACGCATGGTATTCATCGCGCAAGTAGACGTAAATTGCGTCGATGCGAACTATTTTTGCGGCGATCAGCATGCCTTCCAGAAAACGGTGCGGGTCGCGTTCGAGGTAGTAGCGATCCTTGAAAGTACCTGGCTCGCCTTCGTCGATATTTACCGCAATCAACCGCGGCGCAGCTTCACCTCTGACAATGCGCCATTTGCGGCCGGTCGGAAATCCTGCACCACCGAGGCCGCGCAATCCTGAATGCTCCATCTCAACGAGCACCGTTTCGGCAGCGCGTTTCTCGTTGAGAACGTCGAGATAAATGCGATAGCCGCCGTCAGCCTGGTATTGCGCATAATCCACAAACTTGACATCAATGCCTGGTACACCGCGTGTTTGCGCGTTCTTCACCGCGTTCGCGACGCGCTCTACCGTTGCGTCGCCGAAAGCATTGTGCCCTACGCACACAGCAGGTGCCTCGGAGCAACGCCCGATGCAGGGTGCGGG